>CANDLP010000275.1 GCA_947385505.1 uncultured Clostridia bacterium | reverse complement strand
CTTTGAAAAAAATTTTGTTTCACCGCTGACAATTTTAAGATAATCTTTAAGCATACAGGCGTCATCTGTGCCGGCGCTTCGGATTAATATCTCGTGTCCGTTCAGCATTAAGCGTTCTTCCTCAAAAATCATAATTTTCCCTTTTCCTGTTTAAACTGTAATTTTTTGTTTATTTTATGTTTGTGATGGTATCCGAGCTTTCCATATCCATTCCCAGATTGTCAAGCAGTTCCTGTGCGGCGTTATATCCCATTTTTTTCTGACGGTTGTTCATTGCCGCCACCTCAAGAATTACCGCGAGATTACGTCCCGGCTTTACGGGAATAGTGAGATACGGCACTTTTATGCCCAAAATAGACATATAGTGATTATCCACTCCCATACGGTCATATGCCTTTTCGGGGTTCCAGATTTCCAGTTCCACCACCATATCAATCTTTTCGTTCACTTTTACCGCGCCTATACCGAAAAGTTGTCTGGCGTTTACAATACCTATCCCTCTTAATTCAAGAAAGTGACGTATATTGTCCGGAGAGCTTCCCACAAGAGTGATGTTTGAGGTACGTCTGATCTCTACCGCGTCGTCCGCTACCAGTCGGTGACCGCGCTTCACAAGCTCTATTGCCGTCTCGCTCTTTCCTACCCCGCTGTCTCCCAGAATAAGCACGCCTTCGCCGTATATTTCTATAAGAACACCGTGACGTGTGATCCTCGGTGCAAGCCTTAAATTCAAAAACGCTATCAGCGCGGACATAAACTCCGAAGTGCTCTGCTTACTGCGGAACAAAGGCACCTCGTTCTCCCTTGCAAGCCGCTCGACCTCAGGGAAAATATCAAGCCCCCTTGTTACTATAAAAGCGGGAGGTTTCTGAGAAAACAGATCGGCGAATGCGGATATGCGCTTTTCCTCGCTTAACTGTTCCATAAAGGCAAATTCCGCCTTACCCGCTATTTGTATTCTGGCGCTGTCAAAATATTCATAAAATCCCGCCAACTGCAAGCCCGGACGGTTCACATCATTGTTTTTGATTTTAATTTCTTTGGGATTGCAGGGGCAGTAAATGGTTTCCAACGAATATTCGTCAATTATATCAGACAACGGCACAAAATATTCTTTTTCTTTAATCATATATTTTATTTCCTTTTCAATATCTTCAATTTCAACAAAAAAACTTTTACTTTGTTTTAATCGTTAAATCATCAAATCATCGCGCATGATGTTCATTGATTCAAAATATAGGCACAAGCTGAATGTTCGCATTCTTTGAAAACGCGAAACGTTCATTCCGAAGCGTTTAGGTAGTCGATTTGCGCCTTTGAAAGCCTGTCGATTTCTATTCCCCAGAACTTAAGCTTACGCTCTGCGACCTGATTATCGATCTCCTTTGGAACATTTATGATCATTTCGCTAAGACTGTTTTTGTGTTCCGTTAGATACAATGCGGACAAAAGCTGAATCGCAAAACTCATATCCATTATCTCAGCAGGATGTCCGTCGCCAGCCGCAAGGTTTACAAGCCTTCCTTCTGCAATAATATTGATCCTTCTGCCGTCTTCGAGAGTATAGCACATAATGTTGTTTCTTGCGAGACGGCTTTCCTTTGCGATCTCTCTGAGTCTTGCAACATCTACCTCAACGTCAAAATGACCTGCGTTGCAGCAAATCGCACCGTCTTTCATTACCTTAAAGCTGTCCTCACAGATAACCTGATTACAGCCTGTTACAGTGACAAAGAAATCTCCGATCTTTGCGGCCTCGGTCATTTTCATAACCTTAAATCCGTCCATTACCGCTTCCATAGCCTTTATGGGGTCGACCTCGGTAACGACGACGGACGCGCCCAATCCCTTTGCTCTCATGGCAACGCCCTTACCGCACCAACCGTATCCTGCCACTACAACATTCTTTCCCGCAACTATCAGATTGGTGGTGCGGTTTATTCCGTCCCATACCGACTGACCCGTACCGTAACGGTTATCGAACAAATGCTTGCAGTCCGCGTCGTTTACAAGCACCATAGGAAATTTCAGCTTCCCCGCCTCATTCATAGCCTTTAATCTGTGAATGCCTGTTGTGGTTTCTTCGCAGCCGCCTATAACGTTTTCGATAAGCTGCGGATATTCTGTATGAATAAGGTGAACCAGATCGCCGCCGTCGTCTATTATAATATTCGGAGCGGCTTTTATTACCTGGGAAATATGACGGTGATACTCCTCGTCGGTGGCGTTGTACCATGCGAACACATTAAGTCCGTCATGCGCCAATGCGGCGGCAACATCATCCTGAGTGGACAACGGATTGCTTCCCGTAACATACATTTCCGCGCCGCCCGCCGCAAATACCTTGCACAAATAAGCGGTTTTAGCCTCAAGATGAACCGACAAAGCAACCTTTAACCCTTTAAAAGGCTTTTTTACGGAAAATTCTTCCTCATAGCTTCTCAGAAGCGGCATATTGTCTTTTACCCATTGAATCTTGCGGCAACCGCTTTCCCACAGGTTAATATCTCTGATTTCACTTGACATTTTTTTGTGTTCCTTTCGTCTTAATATTTTTATTTTACCACAAATTGATAGAAACTTCAAGTATAAACGCATATAAATTTACAATGAATTTACGTTGAATTTATGTTCTCTTATTTTGCCTTTACAGCAACCATAAACAGCCGCTTAAACGGAAACAGCACCTTTCCGTTGTCCTGTATAGGATAAGCCTTTTTTAAGTTATTTAGCACTCTGTCTAAAAATATTCCGCACTCCTTTTCGTCAAGCTTTTCAGTATACGGATTCAAAGCCGTGCCTCTGAAAAAATTTAAAATATCCTCATGTCCGTTCATAATATGGTAATAATCCGTTACCCAGACATTCAGCTTGTCCGTATGCCGAGACAAAGCATTATAATAAAACTCTGCCGATAAATAAGTGCTTTTTCTTTCAGTTTTCCGAAGACTTTCCGGAAGCGTGCTTATCGCCTCATCCATACATTTTCTTGACGGCATAAGGTGGGAAAGAGGTACCTGCGCGGCGAATACTCCCTTTTCATTAAGCATATCAAAAGCTCTCCTGATAAACTCATTCTGATCATCCAGCCACTGCATAAAAGCGTTGGAAAAAATAAGATCAAATTTTCCTAAATCGGAAATATCTTCACTGCAATCCCTTTGGATAAACTCCACACAAGGCAAAGCTTCTTTTGCGGCATTCAGCATATTTTCCGAAAGATCAACTCCGATAATTTCCGCTTCACCGAATGCGGAAACAAGCGCCGAAGTGCTCATTCCCGAACCGCAGCCTGCGTCAAGTATGCGATTAAAGCCGCCGTCTATTAGCCTGTTTACAAGGTCAACCGACGGCTGCCGACGTTCATTTGAAAAAGTATCGTAAAGCTTTGCGTTCCACATAGAAAAATCCGCCTTTCTTAATTTTAATTTGAGCATTCAGAGCAACTATGCTGCCGCATAACATTCATATCCCGGCTTATTCGATCCTCTATCGGCTTTTCACCCATAGCTATGCGTTCATACATTATGCTGAGAATATCGCAGCACCATTTTTCTGTTTTTTCCGTATCCGTACCCATTTGTAAAATTATTGAATCACATTCCGCTAACGCCTCTTCGTATTGCTCCTCTGACAGTTCTCCGCTTTTAAACGCTTCGTCCAGTTCGTCACGGTCATCGATAAGGATATCTCCCTGCGGAGTCAGCTTTACATCCAAATATTTATCTACATAAGCCGCAACTCCATCCGAATCATATTCAAGATTTTCCATTACATCAACATAAATACACGAAACGGAATAAGCATATCCGTTCCCCATAATAGTCTTATTTTCAGGAACAAACATAGACGTAATCAATCTTTTGCAATCATCGGGCACAAGCTGCAGCCATACCATACCCTTGCCGCATACAGGGGTTTTTCCCGCTTCAGGGAAATCCCAATAGAAATACTCACCGTCATTAAGCAATATCAGACTGACCAATCCATGATATATTTCACAATCCAGACGTATCTGATAGTATGGAAAATATTGAAATCCCCATTTCAAATCCCTATCCAAACGTTTTCTTTTCATTTCAATTCACCTCATGAATAATACTAACTGCGGACGCTTTCAGATCGGAAGAGCGTCGTGTAGGGAAAGAGTGTGCACGGACG
>CANDLP010000274.1 GCA_947385505.1 uncultured Clostridia bacterium | reverse complement strand
GGCTATTCAGAATGCGGCTTCCGTTGCGGCAATGGTGCTTACCACCGAAAGTCTTGTAACGGATAAGAAGGAGCCTGCTGCTCCCACACCCGCTCCCGGAATGGACGGCGGAATGGGCGGAATGTATTAAGTTAAATAAAAACAGTATTATATAAAAAATCCCGATTCAATTTAAGAATCGGGATTTTTTAACAGCGTCAAAATATGATTTTTAAAAATATTATTGATTATTCCTTTTCTTTCTGCTATAATTACACTATGGAAAATTATTACAGAAATCTAAGGGCGGAGGTAAACAATAAAGATCAGCTTGCACAGGCTTTAAGGCAGGCCGATTTTTCCTTTGTTTACGCTCCTTTGGAATTGCTCGCTCCCGACACGCCGAATAAGGATAAAATAATAGCCGTTCCAAACGTGTTTCTTGCCGACTGCGAGGAAGAAACCGCGCGTAAGTTGACAAGACTTAAAGCAATGGGCTTTGAACGCGCTTTGGCTCACACCGTCGGACATATCCCGCTGATACAAAAAGCCGGAATGAAGCTTTACGGAGGAATGAGACTGAATATTACCAACAGTATTTCGGCAGATTTTTTTGCGGACAGCGGCTTTGAGGATATTGTTCTTTCCTGTGAGCTTACAGCCAAAAGAATACGGGCGCTGAGCTGTAAAGCGCCATACGGCATCGTCGCCTACGGAAGACTGCCGCTGATGATAACAAGGCGCTGTCCGATAAAGGACGGAAAACCCTGCAATGACGGATCACACTGCGGGGGATATCTTAAGGACAGAAAGGGCGAAAAAATACTCGCACTGTGTTCCAACACGGTGGAGCTTTTAAATCCCGATATACTGACGCTGTCAAATAAGCTTTCCGATTTTGATACAGTGAACTTTTTCATAATGAGATTTACTTATGAGAATAATGTAAAGGAAGAGCTTGAACGTTTTAAGCGAGGTGAAAAGCCAAAGGGGAACGTCACTTCGGGACTTTATTACAGGGGAGTAGAGTAAAACAACCTTTCAAAATTCGTTCTCACTGTAAGGAGAAGTTTTGAAAGAACTTAAAAACGCTTTCTTTCAAGCGCTCCCTCAAAAGGAAAGGAATAATTATAAAAATGAAAATAAATACTGTCAAGCTTAAAGAAGGAGCGAAGCTGCCTTATAAAGCTACCGAAGGGAGCGCAGGCGCCGACCTGTTCGCTTGTATCGAAAAGCCTATGACGCTGAAGCCCGGCGAGATATTGTTTGTTCCCACGGGAATAGCTATGGAGATACCGAAAGGTTACGGAGGCTTTATGTTTCCCAGAAGCTCGCTTGCTTGCAAAAGCGGAATCTCGTTCCCTAACTGCGTTGGCGTTATAGACAGCGATTACAGGGGCGAAATCTCGGCGGTGCTTATAAATCAGAGCAAAAGCGATTACACCGTGAATCACGGCGACCGTGTGGCGCAAATGGTGATAATGCCGGTGGAAAATGCGGAATACACATTTGCGGATGAGCTTTCCGACACCGAGAGAGGAAAAGGCGGCTTCGGCTCCACCGGCAAAAACTGATAAAACAGCCGGAAATATACGGAGAGTAAATTTGAAAGGACTTATCATAAATATGCTTGAATTCAGATACGATACTCAGCTTCTTATTGAAGGAGAAAACCTGGACGAAGATATTGTAAGCAGATATTTTATTGAAAACTTTAAAGGCGACTGTCTTTTAGCGGTAGGCGACGGGGATGTAATGAAAATACATTTCCATACGAACGAACCTTGGAGAGTTCTGGAATATTGCTCCTCATTGGGCGAGATATACGATATTGTAATAGAGGATATGGACAGACAGGAAAGAGGTCTTAAAGGATAAATCCGTTTTTTATCCTATCATTTTACTTTTTGCAATAAAAATCAGCATTTTAATCAATTATAGATATTATAATTGGTTATATTTTCCAAAAAAAACTTCAAAAAAAACAAAATTTTTCTGAAAATGCAGTTGTATATGGGTGATTTTCGTGTTATAATACTTATAAGTGAAAATTTTTACAATTTAGCAAATTTATGACGTAAAATTATTTGAAAATTGTTTTATTTACCCATATTTTTGTCGCGTCGTTTTTGCTATTGCCCCACCGATTAAATCTTGAAGATTTTATGCGCAGAGCGGCTGTCGAAAGCCGCGGGAATATGCGCATATTTCAAGGATTTCCGGCGAAGTATTTTGACAGCCGAACAAGCGGAAAATTCAAGATTTTATTGGGGCGGCAATATATAGAAATTTTTAATTTTGCAATTCAGGAGGAACAAAGCAGCAGATGTTTACAAAGGATATCGGCATAGATCTGGGTACCGCGAATACCCTTGTTTATATGAGAGGAAAAGGGATTATCATCAGAGAGCCGAGCGTTGTAGCGGTAGACGTAAAATATGACAGAGTCCGCTATGTGGGTCAGGAAGCTAAGGACGTAATAGGAAGAACCCCCGGCTCCATAAAAGCGGTAAGACCTCTTAAAGACGGAGTTATCGCGGATTTTGACATAACCACCAGTATGCTTCAGGAGTTTATAAAAAAAGCCCTTAAGGGCAGAGCCTTTACCAAAGCGCGCGTTATAATCTGTATCCCTTCGGGAGTCACCGCAGTAGAACGCCGCGCCGTAAAGGAAGCCACCCAGAATGCGGGCGCAAAGCGCGTTTCCATTATTGAGGAGCCTATGGCGGCGGCAATCGGCGCGGGACTTCCCGTAGCGGAGCCTACCGGAAGCATGATAGTGGATATCGGCGGCGGTACCAGCGAGGTGGCTGTTATTTCTCTCGGCGGCATTGTTACCTCCCGTTCAGTGAGAGTTGCGGGCGACGAGTTCGACGCTTCCATTATCAACTATATAAAGAAAAAATACAACCTTCTTATAGGCGAAAGAACCGCCGAAAACATTAAAATAGGCATCGGTTCCGCATACCCTTACGCCGACAACGAACCGGTTATGGATATCAAGGGAAGAAACCTTATGAACGGTCTTCCCGAAAATATCACCGTAACCAGCGAGGAGATCAGAGACGCTCTTTCCGAGCCTTTGAGCAATGTTACCGAAGCCATAAAGATCACTCTTGAAAAAACTCCTCCCGAACTGGCTGCCGATATAATAGACCAAGGCATTATGCTGGCGGGCGGCGGCGCGCTTCTTAAAGGTTTGGATCTCCTTATAAATCATGAAACAGGTATGCCTGTAAAAATCGCCGAGCGTCCTCTTGACTGCGTTGCGGACGGAACCGGCGCGGTGCTTGAAAATATCGACAAGCTTGTAGACGTGCTTGACGATGACGATAAGACGTATTATTGATAATTTATAAGTCGGTGTATATTCAGCGCCGACTTATACTGTTTTCGCTCTAAAAGACAGAAATCAGCATTATTTGTATACAGTCTTCTGTTATTTTAAGGAGGACCTATGAAAGAATTTTTTCATACTATAAAATTTAAAATTCTTGTCTGCATTTTTGCTCTTTTGCTTGGTTTTTTAATATATGTGGCAATAGCCGCGGGAGCTTCTTCTCTGCCGAAAGCTTTTTTGGAAACAATATCATCTCCGTTCGTCACTCTTTCCACCAACGTCACCAACTGGATGGAAAGCACTATCGACAAATTTGTAAACGCCGACAAATATAAGCAGGAAAACGAGCTTTTAAGAGAACAGCTTTCGGAAATTTACAGCAATGTTCTTGATAAAGAGGCGCTTGAAAAAGAAAATCAGCAGCTTAAGGATATGCTTGATATAACGGAAAACCACAAGGATTTCAAATGGAGCCCGCCGTGTTCGGTAACGGCGAGAAACTCCGCCGACATATCGGGAGGATTCACAATAAACAGAGGCTCAAACGACGGCATTTCGCTCTATGATCCCGTATTTACCAAAACAGGGCTTGTAGGCACAGTAAGCGAGGTGGCGCCCAACTACTCTATTGTTTCCACCGTACTTTCCAATGATATAAACATAGGAGTAAGCGGAGTTGACAGCCACGCTCTCGGAATAATAGAAAACGATCTGGACAGCGCCTATACCGGACACTGCGTAATGAATTATACGGGAAGAAACAGCGGAATAGCCGAAAACGAAGTAATAGTAACATCGGGAAGCTCTTTTTTTCCAAAAGACATGCTTTTAGGCACTGTTACCGC
>CANDLP010000273.1 GCA_947385505.1 uncultured Clostridia bacterium | reverse complement strand
CCCCACGTCCGTGCACACTCTTTCCCTACACGACGCTCTTCCGATCTATATCGGACATTTCCCATGCGCCGAGAGTGATATATCCCTCAATAGCGTGAGTCAAAGCGTCCATACCGGTGGAAGCGCAAAGTCCCTTGGGCATACCCATCATAAGATCGCTGTCAACAATAGCCACAACGGGAATATCGTGAGGATCGACGCAAACCATTTTCTTTTTGTTTACTTCATCGGTAATAACATAGTTAATAGTTACCTCTGCCGCCGTACCCGATGTAGTGGGAAGAGCGATAAGGGGAATGCTCTTGTTTTTGGTGGGAGCAACTCCCTCAAGGGATACAACGTCGGAATATTCGGGATTGGCAACGATTATGCCGATACCCTTAGCCGTATCCATAACCGAACCGCCGCCTACCGCTACCAGAGCGTCCGCGCCGCAGTCCTTAAAGAGCTTTACTCCGTCCTGAACGTTCTTTACCGTGGGATTGGCCTTGATCTCGCTGTAAGTATCGTAAGCAATCCCCGCTTTTTCCATAACGTCCGTCACCATCTTGGCAACTCCGCACTCCAGAAGCACCTTGTCCGTAACAAAAAGTATCTTCTTAAATCCGCGCGCCTTTACCTCGTCCGCCAAGCTCTCACGAGCTCCTGCCCCGAAATATGAGGTTTCATTCAATACAAATCTGTTTGCCATAGTTCCCTCCGTAAAATAAATTTTTAATAATAAAATTATAACCCATATTCCGGAAATAATCAAGGGGTTTTTGTGAAATTTAAATAAATTTACTTTTCCGAAATTCCCGTCATTTTCTCTATGCTTTCCAAAGGAAAAGGAGGAAGCGCAAGCGGCTTCAGCGCTATGGACAGCAGCTTTACAGGATTATCGTCCGACGCAATACGGTTAGAGCTGAGGTGACCGCAGCTTCGGCAGCGGTGTATTATCGCCCATTCCCCGTCCTTTCTCACCCAAACGCCGATAGGATCCATTATTCCGCCGCAGTCTGCCGCCCTGTCTCCGGGAACATTGTCAAGATGAACGCTGGAAAGACAGTAGGGGCAATGATTGCGGTGACGGCTTCCCGCGCCGGCGTAGGTTATATTTCTCCCACACGCCGCGCATACAAAGCTTTCTTCGGGATTGTTTATATTTTCGCTTTCATAATTAAAACGTCTGTATTTCATTGGTTTTACCTCTTTTTAATCATTAGTATAAGCCTCATATGTGAGTAAAACCGCCGATTGCTTCATATTCCTCAAAAACACAGCTCCTTTCATTATTGTTTTATTAAAATATAATTACAACACCATATAATAAGAAACAAAAAAATCGGACACAAAGCACAGCGCCCTGTTTCCGATTTGAAGTTATATCATAGCTGCAAGCAAAAAGCGTACGCCAAAAAACAATCCATGCCGAAAATCGAAATTATCAATACACGGCATCGGGAAATGTCTATCAGCCTACAATGTAATCCGCCAAATCGCCCTTAATAACATCAGCGTTATCCGTGTGAGCCTTCATAACCAGCTCCTTGGAAAGGTCGATACTGAAAATACCCATAATGGATTTAGCGTCAATTGCATATCTGCCAGAAATGAGATCTACGTCAAAATCATATTTAGACACTGTGTTTACAAATTTCTTTACATCATTGATGGTGCTGATTTTTACCTTGTACTCAACCATAACAAAATCCTCCTTGTTATTCGGCAACAATTACCTTTTGCAACGTTACCTTTATGTTTTAATAGTAACAAATTTTTCTGAAAAAATCAAGGGATTTATAGAAAATTTTTCTCAAAATGCTTATTTTTGGTTAATCTAACAAAAATTTACCTAATCTTTAAAGATAATCCTTATAATTATCCGAATATTTAAGTTCAATATAAACATTTACAATATCTTTTGTCAAAGTCAAACGGCTTTTATTTTTACAAAAAATTTGAAATTTTTTTCAAAATAATGTATAATAAGTAAGCATAGAAATGTTTTTTGCAATATAAACAAACTCGAAACGCGGGGATAAAACAATGAAATTTTTGATTTTAACACAAGGCTGCAAGGTAAATCAGTACGACAGCGACATAATTTCCGCCTCTATGCTTGCCGAAGGCTTTACAAGAGCCGAGGAAAGCGATATTCCCGACATAGTGATAGTAAACACCTGCACCGTAACGGAAAACGGGGACAAAAAAGCTATAAGGCTTATATCAAAGCTGAGACGTGGTTATCCGTCGGCGGTCATAGCGGTAACGGGCTGTTACCCGCAGGCCTTTCCAAAAGAAGCAACACTTAACGAATATGCCGACATAGTGACAGGCAACTCCGAAAACAAAAGTCTCCCCGACGTTATTCGCGGGTTTTTGGAAAACAAGGAAAAAACGGTAAAAATAAGCGCTCATGAAAAGGAATTTTACGAACCCGAACATTTCTTTCACAGCGACAGGACCCGTGCCTTTATCAAAATAGAGGACGGCTGCGACCGATTCTGCTCCTATTGTATAATTCCCACGGCGAGAGGACGCATACGCTCAAGAAGTCCCGAAAATATTGCCAAGGAAACGGATTTTCATGCAAGAGACGGACATAAAGAGATAGTTCTTACCGGAATTAACCTGTCCTGCTACGGCACGGATATCGGACTTACACTTTTTGACGCAATAAAAGCCGTCTCGGACAATCCTTTTATTGAAAGAGTAAGACTTTCCTCTTTGGAACCCGAACTGCTTACTCCCGAACATATAGAGAAAATGTCTCGGATAAAAAAGCTTTGCCCTCATTTTCACCTGTCGCTGCAAAGCGGCTGCGATGAAACACTGAAGCGGATGAACAGGCACTATACCTCATATGAGTATGCGGAAATAGTGAACAATTTAAGAAGCGCATTTCCCGGCTGTGCCGTTACCACCGATATAATGGTGGGCTTTGCGGGCGAAACCGAGGAGGAATTTGAACGTTCCCTTTCCTTTGCCGAAAATATCGGTTTTTCACGTATCCATATATTTACCTATTCGGTACGCCCCGGCACCGCAGCCGCCTTAATGCCCGATCAGGTTCCCGAAGAAATAAAGGAGCGTCGTTATAAAGCAATGAATAAGCTTTCAATAAGGGCAAGACAGGATTTTTTTGCCAAAAATATGAACACCGTTCAAAAAGTTCTTATAGAGCGCCGAACCTCCCCCGAATATATTAACGGTCATACCGAAAATTATATACCCGTACGAATTTATGGAGGAAAGGCTGAAAGGCACGATATTGTAAATGTAATGCTCACCGATTCGGAAGAAAATTTTTGCGCCGGCATTATTGTTTAACCGTTGTTTAATTGTTCTTTAATTCGTTTTTATTTGCTTTAACCACTTGAAATAATGCAAAAAAAGCGGTATAATATTATTCAAGCAATAAATAGTAATAAGCAAGCTTTTTCAAAAAGAAAGGAAAAACAAAATGGCTGTCTATCGCATTTATGTGGAGAAAAAAACCGAATTCAACATTGAAGGAAGATCCGTTCTGGAGGATATCCGCACCGCCCTCAGAATAGAAGGCGTAACCGACGTGCGGGTTATCAACAGATATGACGCGGAGGAAATATCCGAAGAAAACTTCAAACGCTCGATTCCCACCGTTTTCAGCGAACCGCCTGTTGACGACACCTATGCCGAGCTTCCCGATTTCGGAAGCGGTAAGCGCATTTTCGCAGTAGAATTTCTCCCCGGACAGTTTGACCAGCGCGCGGACAGCGCCGCACAATGTATACAGATGCTGTGCCAAGGCGACCGTCCCGTTGTAAAATACGCAAAAATATACATATTAAGCGGAACTATATCCGACGAGGAATTTGCAAAGATAAAGCATTATCTTATCAACGCCGTGGAAGCGAGAGAGTGCGGTCTTGAAAAATATGACACCCTTAAGATAAAATATGACATTCCCAAAGAAGTTGTTACACTTGAAGATTTTCTTGAACTTGACGAAAAAGGCCTTGCCGACTTTGTCAAAAAGTACGGTCTGGCAATGGACAACGACGATATAAAATTCTGTCAGGATTATTTCAAGAGCGAAAATAAATGCCCGACTATCACCGAAATAAGAATGATAGACACTTACTGGAGCGATCACTGCCGAGATCGGAAGAGCACACGTCTGAACTCCAGTCACGGAGCGTCAT
>CANDLP010000272.1 GCA_947385505.1 uncultured Clostridia bacterium | reverse complement strand
GATAGGAGAAAATAAACTGGCGGACGTTACTATGAAAACCAAATTTGTTCCTTTGGATGACAAAGTGGTTGTGGCAGCAAGAGATATCGGAATTTCATTTGGAGATTAGAACACAATTTTATATAATGCAATAAGGAGGATGGTATGGCTGAAATAATAAAAACTTTTAAGGAATCTGTTCCCGCAATGCGGTTTATAGGAAAAAAATATCCGGATTTCGGCGGTTGGTGGGGCGACTGGTTTTCAAACGGTTGGTTTGATCAATTGGAAAACGCGATGGGAGGAGTTGACTCAATTCTTAAAATCTGGGAGAACGGCGGAGGCTATGTGGGCTTGGAAAGACGCTGTGAAGGTCGACCGTTTGAATATTGGATAGGTATGTTTACTCCCATCAATACCGATGTTCCGGAAGGGTTCGACCATATTGACTTCCCTGCTGTCGGGCTCGGTACCTGCTTTATATATGGAAAAGAAGACGAGGTTCATGATACAAGCGGATGCAAAAACGCAGTTGAAAATATGGGAATGAAGCTTTGGAAAGACGAAAGCGGAAGCATCTGGTCGTTTGAAAATTGTTTGTGTCCCAGATATACTACTCCCGATGAAAATGGGAATATTATATTGGATTACTGCTATTATGTTGAATAATTATATATAAAAAACAAGCCGAATTTTTGTCGTTAAAAAAATCTTAATCTGTACCGCCCGTAGAGTTGTTATCTTACGGGTCTGATTTTGCCGCGCGGATTTATCTTTTTTTATAAACTTCCTGCAGTATTCAAATAACCGGTGTATTATAAAATGATATCGCGTATTTTTGAGTACTGACAATCGTTCAGGGCTTTATAAAAAGGACAAATTTAAGCAAGCATAATCGGGAAAAGTTTTTCGGTATATGATATACTGTGTTTACAGCGGGAGGTGACGCCATGGAATGGGTTAAAGCTATAAGCACAGCTATCGAGTATATTGAAAACAATTTAACCAAAAATATCTCCTCAGAGGATATCGCAAGACAGGTGAACATTTCTTCCTTTTATTTTCAGAAAGGTTTTAGTTTGCTTTGCGGTTATACTGTCACGGAGTATATCCGAAACCGCCGTATGGCTCTCGCCGCGGGAGAGCTGGTTAACGGCGCAAAGGTTATCGATACTGCAATAAAATATTGTTACGACTCTCCTGATAGTTTTGCGAAAGCGTTTTATCGTTTCCATGGAGTCGCTCCCTCTGTGGTGCAAAAGAACTCGACTATCCTAAGAGCTTTTGCGCCGCTAAAAATTTCTCTATCATTGAAAGGCGGTTATATCATGGATTACAGAATTGTGAAGAAGGAAAGCTTTATAGTTATGGGAACATTAAAGAAGTTCACTTATGAAAAAGCTAAAACGGATATTCCGGTATTTTGGCAGGAGCATTATAAAAAAGGAAATGGCAAATATGTCTGCGGAATGTTTGGTGTAAATATTGATGTATCAATGAACGGCGACGAATTTAGTTATATGATCGCGGATGCTTACAATCCGAGCGTTGATATTCCAAACGGTTTTATTACAAAAGCTATTCCTGCATTTACATGGGCGGTGTTTCCAATAAGGGGAGCAATGCCGGACGCTTTGCAGGACGTTAATACTAAGATCTTTTCAGAATGGATGCCTGCATTGAGTGATTACGAAATTGCTGCCGGATATTGCATTGAAATGTATGACGATGCAAGAAAGTATCCCAAAGGAACGGGGGATGAAAATTATTACAGTGAAATATGGCTGCCTATTAAGAAAAAATAATATACAAAATAGGAACCCGTTTTATCAATTGAATCGTTTTTTCTGTTGTAAAATATAGTCATTTACATTGCTTTAAAGTAATGTTAAAATTTTCCAAGTTAGAAGTTTGGTAAATTATTAAACAATAAATCGGCGCGTATCCGATGGGATGCGCGCCGATTCGATGTTTTATCAGGCATCGTTTTTTAAAGACGATTATTGGAAATTACTTGTCATTTTCTTACCGCCGCCTTTACCAACAGCATCATTGGTCGGCGCAGTTCGTCTTTCATTCCGGGAATATCCAGCATTTCTTCAGGCGGCTCCGCTTCTTCTACGGCTTCAAGTTCAAAGCCGTTATTTAACAAACCCATCAATATTTGAGTAAGCGTGTGATGCTGTTTCACAACATCACAACCCAAAAAGCGCGTACTCCGTTCTCCCGGCTTGAAATAGTCGTCAACCGGCCAATACATGGGCGCATGTGCTTCCGAATAAATCCAGTCCTGCCCAACGCCCGCAGTAAAAACCGGATGCTCGATATTGAAAATAAATGTCCCCTGCGGCTTCAGCGTACTATGAACCTTTTGAAACACCGTTTCTATATGTTCGATATAGTGCAGCGCCAGATTGGAAACAACGCAATCCCATGTATTTTCCGGGTATTCGTATTCTTCTATTCCACAGACACGGTACTGAATTTGATTTGACCCGTTTCGCCTTTTTGCTTTGTTAATCATTTTTTGACTTAAGTCAAGTCCCAATACCTGTATTGCGCCCTGATCCGCCGCAAATTTACAGTGCCAGCCGTAACCGCACCCTAAGTCGAGGACAGTTTTCCCTTGAAGCGGAGGAAAAAGCGGCTTAAGTTGATGCCATTCGCCGGCGGCGCTTAATCCCTCTTTGCTGCGAGACATTTTTGCGTATTCATAAAAAAATTTTTCATTTTCATATTCGTTATTCACGGTTAATTGTTTCTCCTAACAAGCGCCTCATATTTTATAACTTATTCATATACTGCTTTCCATTCTAAAATATAGACAAACTATATATTTTAGAACGGAATTAGTATTACTATTCAATATTCTGAATCTGTTCCCTTATCTTTTCTATTTCACTTTTCATTTCAATAACCAGTTTTGTTATTAACACGTCTTGAGCCTTTGAGCCAATGGTATTTGATTCCCTGTTCAGCTCCTGAACCATAAAATCAAGCTTTCTTCCGATAGGCTCAACGCTTTCGCACATTTCCCTGAACTGCCTGAAATGAGAGCGCAGTCTTACCGTTTCCTCATCAACAGCGGTTTTTTCGGCAAATATCGCGGCTTCGGTAAGAATACGCTGTTCGTCTATCTGCTTGTCCTCTAAAATTTCCCTGATCCTTTCGCGAAGCTTAGAACAGTATGCTTCGGTGGTTTTAGGTGAAAGTTTCTCTACTTCTCCCGTCATTTTTTCGATATTTGAAAGTTTTTCCAAAATATCGGTCTTCAATTTTTCTCCTTCGGTACAACGCATTTTGTCAAATTGTTCCAAAGCTTCGGCCGCAACTGAGCTTACCGCATTCCAAATCTCTTCCTCGTCCGATTCGGTACGTACAACGGTAAAAGCGTCGGTCATACGGAAAACATCCGTAAGCGCTAAGTTGTCGTTTAATCCAAGCTCACTGCCGCACCGACGAAGCTCCTCAAGATAATTTTTGACAACGGGGATATTGACAGTAACAGAGGTTGAACGGCTTTCCACATCCGTTACAGAAAGAAATACCTCCGCTTTTCCTCTGCTGATCCCGCTCTTAACAAGAGTTTTCAGCTTTTCCTCCAGATATGTATAGCTGCGTGGTATTTTAGCGGAAATCTCACAATATCGGCTGTTCACCGAACGTATTTCAACCAGATATTCTTTTCCGCCTAAAATACCTCTTGACCTTCCGAATCCGGTCATGCTGCGCATAATAAAGTCACCTTCCCGATAATGAATTTTATAAAAATTACTTTATTATTTTACACTTTTACAAACTGTTTGTCAAGTTGTGCCGAAAACTTTATTTACAAAAAAAGCGGAAATTTTCACTTTAAGAGTGAATTTTTCTCAAGCAATGAGTTATTGAAAAGCCGCCGAAATTATGCTATACTTTGACTGTCGACAGAAAGCTGCTTTCGCGCCATACTAACTCTTATAGCAAGGGAGAAAAATAAAATGAAACTGAATATAGGCGAAAACATAAGAAACTGCCGCAGGAAAATGAATCTCACTCAAGAACAGCTTGCGGAAAAGTTGGGTGTGTCTTTCCAGTCGGTCAGCCGTTGGGAGAACGACCTTACTTATCCCGACACGGAACTTCTACCTGTGCTGTCAAAAATATAGATCGGAAGAGCACACGTCTGAACTCCAGTCACGGAGCGTCATC
>CANDLP010000271.1 GCA_947385505.1 uncultured Clostridia bacterium | reverse complement strand
AGACGTGTGCTCTTCCGATCTTATAAAACCGCGCCGGGGCTTAGCGAAAGCATTAACGAGGCCGTAATAAACCGTGACACGATACTTGATATCGAGTCAAACGGCAGAGTTGTCGGAAAAATAATTATCCGCAGCGGTATTTCACAGGAGCTTTCCGATAATAAAAAGAAAAGCGCCGCTGTGATAATAGCGGCGGTGTTCGTTCAACTCGGTCTTTGTACGGCATATTTGATATATCTCAACCGTACAATTATTAAACCCTTCCGAAAGTTAGAGGACTTCGCTGAAAACGTTGCGGGAGGAAATCTGGATATCCCTCTTGAAATGGACAGGCGGAATATTTTCGGCGCGTTTACCGAAAGCTTTGACATAATGCGTTCCGAGCTGAAAAAAGCCCGTATCGCCGAAGCGAAAGCAACCGCGTCAAAAAAAGAGCTTATCGCCAAGCTTTCTCATGACGTAAGAACTCCCGTGGCAAGCATAAAGGCGGCTTCGGAGGTGGGGGCGGCCCTTGCGGAAGACGAAAAAAGCCGTCAGAATTACGCTCAAATAATACAAAAGGCGGATCAGATAAACGCCCTTGTCACAAATCTCTTTTCGGCAACTTTGGAAGAGCTTCAACAGCTTAAAGTTGAGCCGGGCGATATGAAAAGCGGCGAAATTTCCGAAATGCTGGAGAGTGCGGATTATTTTCATTATGCGGAAATTCCCGAAATTCCCCGGTGCCTTCTCTATGCCGATAAATTTCGCCTGCGGCAGGTTTTTGATAATATTTTCGCAAATTCATACAAATATGCAAACACGAAAATCAACGTTGAAATATTGCTGAAAGACGCACATCTTGAAATAAAAATCGAGGATTTCGGCGGCGGTGTGCCAGAAAAGGAAATACCGCTTTTAAAAGAAAAATTTAAGAGAGGAAGCAATTCCGATAAAGCCGACGGCGCGGGGCTGGGGCTGTATATTTCCGACTGCCTTATGAAAGAGATGGGCGGCGGGCTTACTGTGGAAAACGGCGAAAACGGTCTTATTGTAAAAATATTTATTTCTTTAAGCGGCGTTAATCGGCACAAATAGGCGCTAAGCGCAACGATTTAAGAAATATTTAAGGTTTGCTTAAAGACATTTAAGGTTTGAATGTGTATAATTAAACGCGAAAGGAAGGTTTTGACATGAAAAACATTTTAATTAAAACCGAGCGTTTAAGCAAAAGCTTTTCCGGCGGAGGGGCTATGCAGCACGTTCTGAAAAACATTGACCTTGAGCTTTACAAAGGTGATTTCACGGTGATTATGGGCGCGTCGGGCGCGGGAAAATCCACGCTGCTGTACGCCCTTTCGGGAATGGATACTCCCACGCTGGGAAAGATAACCTTTGGCGAAAAAATCATTTCGGATTTAAGCTCCGACGGACTGGCCTTGTTCAGAAAGGAGCATTGCGGGTTTGTTTTTCAGCAGATTTATCTTATTGACACAATGAGCGTTCTCGACAACGTTCTTGCGGCGGGTCTGCTTGTAAATAAGGACAAAAAGGCTGTGGCCGCCCGTGCGAGAGAGTTGTTTGCGGCGGTGGGCATTTCCGAAGAAACCGTTAAAAAATTTCCCACACAGCTTTCGGGCGGCGAGGCGCAGAGGGCAGGGATAGTACGCGCACTTATAAATTCCCCCGAAATTCTTTTTGCGGACGAACCCACGGGCGCGCTGAATTCAAAGGCGGGTCTGGACGTTCTGGATACCCTTACAAGCTTTAACGAGCGGGGTCAGAGCGTTGTAATGGTAACTCACGATATGCGTAGCGCACGGCGCGGAAACCGTATTCTTTACTTAAAGGACGGTATTATAATGGGCGAGTGCGATTTGGGAAAATACACTCCCAAAGACGAGGCGAGACATGAAAAATTGTCCGATTTCCTCACCGAAATGGGGTGGTAATATGTACGGAAACATTTTGCTTGCCCGCTCAAATATCCGCAAAGCAAAGGGACAGACTGCCACAATTATCGTTCTTGTGCTGCTTTCGTCAATGATGATGAATTTGTGGCTTATGCTTTCAATGGATTACAGGAAAAATTTTGACCGCTGTCATGACAGGCTAAACGACGGTCATGTAAATATTACGGCGTATGTTGTGGGTGACGATTTCAAGGATTTCATTTCCGCTACGCTTGAAGCAAGGTCGGATATTACGGAATATACCGTAAGCGACGCGTTTAACGAGCCTTTTTCATTCGGGTTCAACGGCGGAGAACTGTCCCAACTGGGAGTGTTGCTCGAAAAGGAAGACGCGCTTTCACGAAACGTGGGTAAAATGGAAATTACCGAGGAAAGCGATTATAAAAGCGGAATTTATCTCCCCATGCTTTACGGTATGGGAGGTAATTACGCGGCGGGAGACACTTTGAAAATAACTTTTTTGGGCGAAGAGTTCGAGTATACGGTATGCGGATTTTTCAACAGCGCAATGAACGGTTCCCATAACTGCGGAATGATGGCGTTATTGCTGACGGAAGATAAATTTAAGGAATTTTCCGAGACCGCCGCCGCGCTGAAATCCGTGTATGTTTCCGTAAGGGTCGAAAGCGTGTCGGAATGCGAGAAAATCGGTACGGAGCTTAAAGACGCGATTGCGAAGGAATTTCCCGATGTTGTGGTTACCTCAAACGACTATAAATTGGTTACCACGTCAAGATATGTTTCACAGATGATATGCGCGGGAATTTTAAGCGCGATGGCGTTTCTGGTGCTTCTTATCAGCGTTGTGGTTATTGTATCGAATATCGCAAATTATATTCAGGAAGATATGCGGAATTTGGGTGCGCTTAAGGCCGTCGGTTACACAAGCGGACGGATAATATCCTCACTGCTTGTCCAGTTTGCGGGAGTTTCCGCCATAGCCGCGGTTATCGGCGCTGCGCTTTCCTATTGTATTTTCCCCGCGGTAAACGAAATGATGGTAGCCCAGACGGGTATTCCGTATACGATAAGGTTTCAGCCCTTACCCGTATTGTTTGCGCTGATTTTTATTACGGGAATCGTTTCGGCGGCGGTGTATTTATCCGCCAAAAGGATAAAAAGGATAGAACCGATAACGGCTATGCGGCAGGGGATTGCCACTCATAATTTCAAAAAAAATCATCTGCCTCTTGAAAATACTTCGCTTCCCGTCAATGCCGCTCTTGCCATGAAGACTACCTTTGGCGGGCTTAAACAAAATATTACGGTATGCGTTACAATGCTTGTTATTTCACTGATTTTAGTGTTTTCCATAACGTCGTTCAGAAACACGATAATCGATATACAGCCGATGATAGAAATGATAGCGGGAGAGTTTGCGGACTCGGCGGTAAACGTTAATCTTAACAGAGAAGACGAGCTTGTTTCCGTATTGAATAACGACATCCGCGTTGAAAAATTTTATCTGTTCACCAACAATAATATAAATGTGCAGCATGTGGGTGGCGTTTCTTTGTTCGTATCGGTAGCGGACGACTGTTCAAAGATGAATAATCAAAGTATGGCTGTAGACGGACGTTATCCGAAATACGGCAACGAAGTGGCGATTGCGGCAATGTACGCAAATGAAAACGGTATAAAAATCGGCGATGAGATTGTTTTAAGCATAGGAAATATGCAGGAGAAGTACATTGTTTCGGGATATACCCAATGCACCAACTATCTTGGGAAGGACTGCATTCTTACCCGAGAGGGCTATGAAAAAATAAGCGCTTTGCCTAATGTTACCTATTATGTTGACTTTACGGAGGATACGGATATTGACGCTTTCAACAGCGAGTTATCCGACCGTTTCGGCAGCGACTTAAATGCCGTGCAGAATATTCGTTCAATTATAGATTCCACAGGCAGCGTGTACGTTTTGCTTATGACGTTCCTTGTAATAGCCATTGTGATAATAAGCTGCATTGTAATTGTTTTTGTAATGTACCTGTTGGTGCGGACAACGCTTAACAACAAGAAGCGGGATTACGGCATTTTAAAGGCGCTGGGTTATACCACGCCGCAGCTTTCAGTCCAGACCGCAATGAGCTTTATGCCCTCCGTTATAATTTCCTCGGCTTTTGGCATAGCCTTAAGCATGTGGCAGATAAATCCGCTTATGGCGGTATTTCTGAGCGGTATCGGAGTTGTTAAGGGAACCTGGGTCATACCTGTGGAATTATGTGTAA
>CANDLP010000270.1 GCA_947385505.1 uncultured Clostridia bacterium | reverse complement strand
CGGTGAGGGTAACAGATTTTCCATTCGTTTCCATTGTTCGTTTGTTATTTCATATCTTCTCATACTTTTATTTTATCATTTTTCTCCTTTTTGTGCAACTTTTATTTTTCAAACAAGCCTTAATAACCGCTTAAAAAGGTGTCCAAAAAGGAAACTAAAAAGACATTTGCGGCTTCGCCGCCTGTTTTATGAATCGCCGTATATCTCCGGAAATTTTAATTATAATACCTCGCCTGCGCCCTGAACATCTCCGAATAAACACCCCCGTCTATTTCCACCAGTTCATCATGCGTCCCGTACTCCTTTATACCGCCCTCTGAAAACACCGCTATCCTGTCGCAGAATTTACAGCTCGAAAGCCTGTGAGATATATAAATCGCCGTTTTCCCGCCCACCAGCGTATCAAACTGCCTGTAAATTTCATACTCCGCTACAGGATCCAGCGCCGCCGTAGGCTCGTCCAATATCACCACAGGCGCTCTTTTATAAAGGGCTCTCGCAATGGCAATCTTCTGTTGCTCGCCTCCCGAAGGCTCTATTCCGTTTTCGTCGAAGGATTTGAACAGCATAGTATCAACACCTTTTTCAAGCGTACCGATTTTTTCCTTAAGCCCCACCTGTTCGATTATTCCATCTACCCTTTCCTGATCATTGTTCAAATTATCCAAAACGATATTTTCCTTTATGGAAAAGGAAAACAACCTGAAATCCTGAAAAACAGGAGCAAAAATACTGATATATTCGTCGTAGTCATATTCTTTTATATTGATACCGTCCAGCAATATTTCGCCCTCCGTAGGATCGTAAAGCCGGCAAAGCAGCTTTATAAAAGTGGTTTTTCCCGCTCCGTTAAGCCCCACTACGGAAAGATGCTCCCCCTGACGAAGCGTTAACGAAACCCCGTTTAAAACCTTTACGTCGGTATTGGGATAGGCAAAAGAAACGTTTCTGAACTCGATAGTGTGACCGGCGTTTTCCACGTGTCTGCTTCCCTTTGTTATTGCGGCGGGATATTCCATAAGCTTTATGTATTCGTAAGCATAGCCGGTACGCATTACTATATTCTGTATCCGCCACATCATTTCGGACATGGAATTCTGAAAAGCGGAACCTGCGGAAAGCATCTGGGTAAATACGGGGATAGATATATTTCCCGTAAGCACAAGTATACCCAAGTATAAATAGGAAGCAATATCCTTTGCCAGTCCGAAGCCTCCGGAAATGTAATTTAACGGAAGCTGTCTGTCGATCATATTGTCCCAATGCTTAATATCCTCATCGGTCACACTGTTCCACTTCTCTATCATCATATCCTTTGCGCCGTAAAGCCTTATGTCCTTTCCGTAGCGAAAATCCACCAGATTGAAGGAATAATATCCGAAAACACGGTTAAGCTTTGAAAGGGCTTTATAATTCTCTATTTCAATCTTATTCAGCTTATTGGTTATGAAAACGTTTATTGCCACCACCGCCGCAGTTATAAAGAAAAGAATTGGGGCGTTAACAATAATCAATGCTGCTGAGCCTAAAATTGTAATTATATTGGAAATAATTTCAAAAAACGGACTGCAAATTCCGTCCACACCTCCCGAGTACCAGCTCATTCCCGTCTTTGCCGCTTCTACCTGATCCAACGCTTTTTTGTCCTCGGTATGGCAGAAATCCATTTCCATAACCCGCCTGCCGATTTCCACAGAAAAATAATTGTTAAATTTTTCAGCGTACTTTTCAATTGTTATTGAGAACAGTGAATTTGCCAATGTCAAAATACCTGTTCCCGCCGCTAACACGACGGTGTAAAATATAAGCTTTTCCAAATTCCGCCCGCCCAGCAGCTCGGCGACAATAAGAGGTAAAAAAATGATAGACACGAAGGGCTGAACCGCGTTAACTATTGTTTTCAGAATTCTTATAAAGAAATATCCCTTATGTGTTTTCCAAGCTATCGGCATAAAATATTTTAAGGTTTTTACCGCTATGGCTATCCCGTTTGACTCAGACGCTTTGTTCGTCTTTTCCTTATTTTTATTAAACATTCAGCGCCGCCTCCTCTCCGAAGCTGTTTTCATAATCCGTTCCGCCGTTATTTTCGTCCTTGTAGTACTGTGACTGAATTTCAAACATTTCCGCGTAAGCGCCGCCCTTTTGAAGCAGCTCTTCGTGTGTGCCCTGTTCGATCATTTCTCCCGACCTGAACATTGCTATACTGTCGCAAAAGCGGGTTGAAGACAAGCGGTGAGATATGTATACCGCCGACTTATTCCCTATTATCTCATCAAAGCTTTTGTAAAGGTTGTATTCCGCCAAAGCGTCCAAAGCGGCGGTCGGCTCGTCGAGAACTATTATCGGAGCGTTTTTATAAAGCGCTCTCGCAAGGGCAAGCTTCTGTTTTTCTCCCCCCGAAAGGTCGATTCCGTCATCATAAATAACCTTCAAAAGCTGAGTATCAACGCCGTCTTTAAGACTTAAAAGCTTTTCCTTAAGCCCGCCCTGCTCAAGATATTTTTCACAAAGCGCCTTATCCGTCTCCTCAGGTCTTTTCATGGAAACATTTTCCGACATTGGAAAGGCAAATATCTCCACATTCTGGAAAACGGGCGAAAACAGAGCGAAATATTCGCTTCTTCTGAATTTATTTATATTTATGCCGTTTAAAAGTATTTCTCCCTCGGTAACATCGTATAGTCGCAAAAGAAGCTTTATAAAGGTGGTTTTGCCCGCCCCGTTAAGTCCCACCACCGCAAGGCGCTTTCCCGCTTCAAGGGTAAGATTAAGGTTTTTTAAGGCAAAATCCTCCTGTCCCTTATACTTGAAAGAGACGTTTTTAAACTCAAATATATATTTATCCGTTTTGGGCAGCGGCACACAATCCGTTTCGTCGTCTTCGGGAAGGTCGATAAAAGAGCGGAAGTCGTCCGTCTGCATACTGCGTTCCTTTAAAGTACCTATAGCCATGAAAATACCACCGAGGGCATCGGCAAAAGAGAGCGCAAGTCCTGTGTAGAGCGTAAAATCGCCTATCGAGATACTGCCCTTCAAAAAAGTATCTATAAACACATAATATACAATTGCCGTCATAACGATTGAAAGCAAGCTTACCACGGTGGTGCTCATCATCCACAGGTTTTTGCTGTGAAATATTTTGCTCTGTTTATCGTTAATGATATCCCGCTGTTTGCTCAAAAGCCAATTTTTCATTCCGAAAAGGCGTATATCCTTGGCGTAATCAAAGCTGCCGGCGGTTTGTTCCATATAGTTTATTTTACGCCAGACGCCGCCCAGCTTGTCCCAGACTTCTTTCCTGTCTTTTTTTACGGTATGGCGGAAAAACATAAACTGTAATACGGCGATCACCGCCAACGCCGCGATCAGCCGCCAGTCCAGCGCCACTATCGTGGTCATCGTAACAATAAGCGTAACAACATTGATTCCTATTTCGTGTATGGAGTGCATCATTCCCTCAATACCGTTATTATTTCCGCCGGTTGCATTGAGAGCTTTTTCATTCATATCCAGAATATCGGGCTGTTCCAATGTCTGATAATTCATTGACATTACCTTGACTATCCGTTCGGTAATGATTCTCATCCTTACGGCTATCATTTTAGCCCACATCTTGTTGTTTGTATACACGTTAAGCGCGGTAATGATCAGCGTCACCGCTGAAACGGCCGCAAGCAGCCTGAGAAGAGGCGTTATGTCCGCATTGCCCGAAGCGCTCTGTAACTCCAATATATCAAGGACAAATTTACTTACAAATTTCCATAGATAATTCATTAAGGATTGAGCGATTACGCCTATTCCTATAAGGAACAGCAGCGAAGGGTAATATTGTCTGATCTTTCCCAGTATGTATACGACGTTTTTAGGTATGCCGTATTCGGTATGAAACTTATTTTCATTCTCTTTTTTCTTCTTTTTCACTTTTTCGATCTCCCTTTCCGTAGTTTTTGATTATACAATGTGTTTCATTTTTTTACATAATAACATAATCTTAGACTTTTTTGTGTTATTTTTTTATGTTAAATGTCAT
The DNA here is from genome assembly GCA_947385505.1 of uncultured Clostridia bacterium. Taxonomy (GTDB): domain Bacteria; phylum Bacillota; class Clostridia; order Oscillospirales; family Ruminococcaceae; genus Ruminiclostridium_E. Next base: position 159 of record CANDLP010000270.1, on the reverse strand, counting down.
AATTTTGTCCTCCATGATATACTTTGATTATAATAGTGTCGTTTTTTTGCTTTTGGTTGGCCGTTTTTTATATTTTATCTTTTTTGTATGAAATCAGTAAAAGAATAATGGACAACGACATTTTACCGCGTCGCCGTAAAGTTTAAAATAATCAAATGT
>CANDLP010000269.1 GCA_947385505.1 uncultured Clostridia bacterium | reverse complement strand
TTGCAAATTTTGTCCTTGGAATTATTATGGGACTTGCTTTTAAAGCTGTTAAAACACACCTCAAGCTTTTCTTCGGGTGTTAAAGAAACATTGTTTTGCGCCATATAAAGATACCGTCCTTTCAAAGCAGTTATTTTATGATATTATTTTTGTAATTTGATCTTATTACTTCAAGGCCTTCTCTTTTTGCAATTTCCTTTAGCTCACTCTTGTTTTCATACATTTTCTTATCCGCAAGCTTATGAACCTCACGAAGCGTAAGATATTGATCCGACAGATCGCTGTTGTAAAACTCCGCGCCGTAAGCGATCTGGAGCAGAAACCTGTGTGAATCATCGGAGTTGTACTCGTCAAGAGCCATATCAAATTTCAAAATCGCCTCGTTGCAAAGCTTGAAAGCGTTTTCACAACAAATTATTGCTACAAATTCGTCTCCGCCTGTACGGTACACATCGCCTATCCCTCCAAAGCATTTGTTTATAATTGCCGAACCGTCTGTTATAAGCTTGTCGCCCATTTCATGACCGAGGGTGTCATTTATGGTTTTCAGATTGTTTATATCAAACTGTACTATTCCGATTGATTTGTAATTTACCTTTACAACTTCAAGGTGATTGAGCTTCTTTTTAAATGCGGCAGTATTTCCGACTCCCGTAAGACCGTCCGTAAACGCAATTTTGCCCATTGTTTCCGCCTCGCTGCTAAGCTCAAGCGCCTTTGAAAAACCAAACATACTGATAACAAGCACCGAGATTATGAAAAACAGGCATATCAAAACAAACAGGATTGGTACAGATCCTCCCGTACCTATAATAAACTGCGCCGCAATACCCGCAAGAAAAACAAGATATATTGCTGTTAATGAAAAATCCGAGCTTCTTTTTTCGTTCTTTTTATTAAAGTCAAATATAAGCACACCTAAAATCAGCACAAGCTGTATCAGCATAAAAATCCCGGATATAAACTTAGTACGGTATATGTTTGCCGCACCGGATATTCCGAGAGCGTAAACCGAAGCTGTAATAACCACCTGAAGCACCGACGCAGCCTGCAATACCCTATTGGAAATCCGGAATTTCATATTGTCCATAAAAAAAAGAATAAGCGGGATTACCATAGTAACGTAAGCGAGATTTTTTATAATATACAATGCGTCCGCACCGACTATCTCCAACGCCGAAAGCGAAATACTGCCCGAAACGGAATAAACGGAAGCTAACAAAGCGAAGGCTCCCGCGTAATGCACACCGTGAAGCGAAACAAAGTTTCTGAATGCAAAATAAAATATAATAAGTATTATACCCACACAAAACAGCGCAATACACAAAACTATGCCTAAAAGATCGTTTCTGAATACAGTGTTGATTATTTCCTCGGAACCGCCTAAAAGTACATTTCTTATTCCGTAAAGCTCATTATTATATGCAAGGCTCACATCAATCCTGATTACATCACCTTCGGAAATACTGCCGAGATCTGTAAAATGAAACTGCGGCGGCGCGGCGTCAATAGAAAAAAGAGAGTTTTCCATTATGTAAGAGTGCTCATCCGTTGAATACACCTTTTTGTCATTAATAAATATTTCGGTATCCGAAAAAGAATTTTTAAAACAAATATGAATATCGTCATAATCATCCGCCGCCGTGTGAAATAAGGAATATTTATTGTCAGAAGCTATTGCGGAAAGCTGAGAACTATTTTCTATGTCTATCTCAATTCCATTTTCATTTTCCCATGTTACACTTAAGTCCGACGCGTTTTCAACGGTAATATGCGGCGAAAAAAATATATTATAACCGCAGGTAAAAACAAACGCTGCGGCAGCGATTACAAAAAGTACCGCAAATACCGGCGATCTGTACTTTCTCATAATTTACAGCGTATCCTTTTTATTTTTCAAAATTATATCAATAAGCTCTTCGGCGGAAGATACTATATACAGAGCGCCGCTGTCCAAGAGCTCATTTCGGGTACGAAATCCCCACAATACGCCGCAGGAATCAATTCCCGCGTTTTTTGCGGTTTCCATATCCACGTTGCTGTCACCCACATAAAGCACGTCTTTTTTATCGGCATTAAACTTATTTATTAGATAATTGACGGAATAAGGATCCGGCTTTTTCGGAAAACCGTCCTCTCTTCCTCGGACGATACCTATATTGTCTCCAAAAAAATCTTTTACAAGTTTTACCGAATATAAATGATCCTTATTTGTTGCAACACCCGTTACGATACCGTTTCTTTTTAGCTCACACAGCATTTCGGATATTCCGCGGTACGGTTTGGTATTATCAAGACAATGAGCGCCGTAATATTCGGAAAAAAGACTATGAACCCTGTTTCTGTCTTCTTCTCCGATGTTTTGGGGACACATTCTTTTTATTAAAACGGGTATCCCGTTTCCTACAAAATATTTATAGCTTTCAATATCGTGAATCGGATAGCCTGATGTGCTTAAAGCATAATTCCCGGCGAATGCGAGATCTTCCAATGTATTAAGCAAAGTCCCGTCCAGATCGAATATTATATATTTGTACATAAAACCACCATTTTAATAAATTCACATAAATATTATAATACCACTAAAGGTAAACTTTGTCAACTTTTAAAGCAAAAAAATACTTGGTTTTCAGTAAATTTATAAAAAATTCCGGTCATTATTTTCTACTGCATTAAAGCAAAAAATGCCGATAAATCAATTGTAAAGTAAATACTGTTGACTTATGGAACTTCTTAAGATACATTTGACAAAAAGAATAAAAAGAGTTATAATTTCAACTAACAATATTATACGAGGAGCACGACTATGCCCGACAAATTTATCTGCCCCCTGTGCGGAGATATCTTACTCAGAGAAAACAAATCGCTGAAATGCGGCAAGGGTCATTGTTTTGACATTTCATCAAGCGGTTATGTAAATCTTCTCACCAAAAGCGGTAAAAAAGGACACGGCGACGATAAAAAAATGGTGAGGGCAAGACGTGATTTCTTATCAAAAGGTTATTACAGCCATTTAAAGGAAGAACTTCAGAATGTTGTGGGCGGCATAATAAAAAAAGACTGCGTTCTATTGGACTCCGGCTGTGGAGAGGGGTACTATACACGCGGATTTTCCGATATTATTAAAGAAAATAAAGAATCGGAAATATACGGTATAGACGTTTCAAAGGAGGCTCTCAGATTAGCGGCAAAGCTTTGTCCCGAAGTACAATTTGCCGTTTCCAGCGCTTATTGTCTGCCCTTTGAAAATGAAAGCTTAGATATAATTACCACGGTATTTGCGCCAATGGCGGTGTCGGAATTTCAAAGGACACTGAAACAAAAGGGATACTTTATTAACGCTATTCCATTGGAAAAACATCTTTACGGTCTTAAAAAAGCGGTTTACAAAAATCCTTATTTCAACAAACCCGAAAACACGGAGCTTAACGGGTTTGAGTTAGTAAAAAGCGCAGAAGTAAAAAAAGAACTGACTATAACAGGAACAGAAGACATTAAAAATCTTTTTATGATGACTCCCTATTACTATAAAACTTCCGCAGAAGATCAGGATAAGTTGGAAAAGCTTGACAGGCTTATAACCGAAACCGAATTTTTGATTTTGGTATATAGAAAAATATAAATATTCCATAAAAACATCTACTGCGCTGCACATAACGTGAGCTGTAATACTATTCGGTTATTGGTATAAAAAAACGCGCGAAGCCGAAGCCGCGCGCGGAAAATAAAATAAAATGATAAAGAAAAACAGTCATGTATACTTATTCAAATTATTGGAAATCAGCTAAATAAGAGTTAATAACACCTTCATACTCGGTGCGGAGCTGTGTCCAGCCCTTCTGGTTCTCGCCCTGTTCAAAAGCTACGTTTGTGAGCATATCATCAATAACTTTTGTAAGCTCATCGCTGAAACCGGAATAGGACTCAATAACAGTATCGTACTTATCAATATCTTCAAATTGTAACAAGAAATCAAGCTCTTCCTGAGTGTAATGCTTAGATTTCATCATACTTTCGTTTTTAACAGACTTGAATTCAGGGTCAACATTTGTCTTGCGGATCATATTGATAAACGCTGCGGAACCCTCAGGGTTGGGAGCGCCGCTGGGAACCAGATAGCCAAACACTGTCGTATTGTAATAGTACTTATCGGCAAGAGGATCGCGGGGGAAAGGTACAAATTCAAATTCATCGGTA
>CANDLP010000268.1 GCA_947385505.1 uncultured Clostridia bacterium | reverse complement strand
CCACGTCCGTGCACACTCTTTCCCTACACGACGCTCTTCCGATCTTTATTTCACACGAGCTGATTACATGTTTTACTGACATTTCTCCTTTTATTTCGGCAATTTATGTTGATGAAAGGGTAAGAGGATACGGATACGGTGAAATGCTGCTTAATCATGCAAAGTATGAAGCGGCAAGCTTGGGCTATGGAAAAATATATGTGGCTTCGGATCATATAGGCTTTTACGAAAAATACGGCTTCCGCGAAATAGGTCTTGATATTTACAAATGGGGCAGAGCGGCTAAACTTTATGCAGCAGATACACCGTCGGACATACGTTTTGAGCTGTTTGACAGAAAAAATTTAATGCCCGATCGGCTGCTGCTTGAGGATGCTGAGCTTAGGTGGGGAGAGCTTCCGTCCAATCCCGCAAAGCTTTTGTGGCAGATGAAGCATTCTTCTATTGATATTGACAGTCCTGCCGACAGCTTTGTTTTAACTGCCTTTAAGGAAAACACTCTTGCGGGAAGGGTGCAGTTTATGCAAAATCCCGACAACCGCTTAAACTGGCATATCGGAGATTTAAACGTAAAAGCCGAGTACAGACGGCAGGGAATTGCGAGAGCCCTTTTAACAAGAGGGATTGATATTATTAAGTCAAAGGAGGTCGGCGGTGAGTTTATTTACGCGGAGATTGAAAAGGACAATGAGCCGTCATTGTGCCTTCACGCTTCACTCGGGTTTGTTGATACGGGTGAGGTAAAGCCTTTTTGGAAATTGCTTTACTCAGATGATGTAACTACTCATTTGCTTTTCCTTGACGGTAATTTTACAGTGACGCCTGTGGAAACCGAGAAACATTGCGAGACTCTCGCAAAAATTTACAACCAAAATATTGAGTCTTTACACGGTAATAATATATCTTTGGCAGAATGGAAAGGCTTTTTGTCGGAAAAGGACGTTGATGAAGCGCATTTTTTGATTTACAAGGGAGCTGTTCCTATTGCGTGGCTCAAGGTCAACGGTTTGGAAAACAATGAAACGGGGTGGATCTCAATGCTTGCGGTTGACCCTATGTTTCGGAAAATGGGCGCAGGGAGTTTTGCGGTAAAATTCGCCGAGAATTTCCTTAAACTCAACGGTAAAAATCGGGTTTGTATTTGCACTACCGATGATAATAAAGCGGCTCAAAGGCTTTATGAAAAGCGCGGATATGCTGCTGCGAAAAAACATGAGTTTAAAACCGGTGATGGAGTTATGAGGAAGGGATATATTTTTCAAAAGGTTATATAAAAGCGGGTTCTAAAATTTACGTATAAAATATTTTAAAAATCTTGCAATACCAAAAAAGCTGTGGTATAATTAACATTATATCACAGCTATTTTTTAAAGGCAGGAACAGCTATGGAAATCGGAATAAAAGGTACAAAGCAAATTAAGGTTGAAGAAAAAGACACCGCCGTAACCTACGGCAGCGGCGACTTGCGGGTATTTGCCACTCCCGCAATGATAGCCCTAATGGAAAACACGGCTATGAACGCCGTTTCGGACTATCTTGAAGAGGGCGAAGCTACCGTAGGAACCGAAATAAACGTGAAGCACTTAAGCGCAACTCCCGTAGGCGGCACGGTAACCTGTGAAGCCGAGCTTTCGGAAAAAGACGGAAGGCTCCTTGTTTTCACCGTGAGGGCTTTTGACAATAAGTGGCTGATAGGCGAGGGCATTCACAAAAGATTTATAGTCAAGACCGAAAAATTTCTTTCAAAGGCCTATGATAAACTGAAATAATTTTTTATATCTCCCTTTTCGGAATTGTGTACCCGTAAAATTAGGTTATAATAACATTTACAATCAGGATTTGGAGGGCAAATAATGGGTGTATGTAATTGGTGTACTCTTTCTGAGAATGAGAAAAAGTGGCTGCTTATAAAAAATGAATACTGGTTAGTATACTTAGCTGATCAACAAGATTACGTCGGGCGGTGTATTTTAATTTTAAATAGACATTGCGGATGTTTATCGGAACTAATGGATAATGAATGGATGGATTTAAAACACATAATTAAAAGGCTTGAAAACTGTTTCAAAACCGTTTTAGGCGCAGATTTGTGTAATTGGAGCTGCTTATTAAATGATTTTTATAAAAAGACAGAACCCAATCCACATTTACACTTACATGTCCGTCCGCGATATAAAAATCCTTTTTCATTGAATGGAATTAAATATATCGATGAAGAATTTGGACATCATTACAATCCGCATAAAGAAAATATCATTGATATAGATGATCGTATAATCCTATATGACATGTTAAAAAGAACACTAAATGAATAACATAAATTCCAGTTGAGAAGTGGTCAATAGGAACACTTTTCCGAAAAGGGAGTTTTATATAAAGGCAATACGGAAAAAATCTGAAAGGAAATGTCAAGTATGAAAAACAAAGTATTTTATCTTAACAATGAAAAGACCGCTTATGTAAAGGCATATCTTTTGGATAAGGTGGAAAGCGTTCCCTTCGGTGAAAAGCGTCCCGCCATTATCATTTTTCCCGGCGGCGGTTACAAATACTGTTCCGAAAGGGAGGCTGAGCCTATCGCTATGCGATATCTGGCGGAGGGGTACAACGCATTTGTGCTTTATTATACTTGCGACAAGAAATTCCCCGTTTCAATAATAAACGCCGCCTACGCTATGTATAAGATAAGGGCAAGGGCTGACGAGTTTAATATTGACAAAGATAAGATAGCCGTATGGGGCGCCAGCGCGGGCGGACATTTAGCGGGCTGTCTTGCCACAATGTGGGGCGACGCGGCTATTTATAATGTAATAGGCTGTGAACCGCAGGATATAAGACCTAACGCCGCAATATTAAGTTATCCTGTAATCAGCGGCATCACCTCTCCCCATGTAGGCAGTTTTGAAGTGCTTTTGGGAAATGACGCCAAGCCTTCCGAGCTTTCCAGACTTTCTCTTGAAAACAGGGTGACTCCGAAAACGCCGCCTTGCTTTATATGGTGCTCTGCCAACGACGGCTGCGTTTCGGCTCACAACAGTCTTGTTTTCGCAAAGGCGTGTGTTTCCAATAAGGTTCCCTGTGAACTTCATATGTTCGACGACGGTCCTCACGGACTTTCCGACTGCTCAAAAAATACGGGGTGGAACGAGTATTTTTACAATAATAACTGTAAGCAGTGGATTAAAATGTCCATAAAATTCCTTGAAAAATATATGAATATTTGACCTTATGAAAGGCTGTTGATCTGATTTATGCTGAAAAGAACTAAATATAAGCGTTATCAGTTTGTGTTGGAATGGGTTACATTGGGATTGGCGGTCGCGTGGCTGGTCGCGGCGCTGATATTGTTGAATTATTTTTGCGACCGTGAAAATGAGATTTTAAAAAGAAACCTTCTTATGATAAGCATAATTCTGGATTTTTTTGCTTACTTCGGATTTTCGGCAATGAGCGTACTTCCCGCGGATAATATGATTATAAAGACGGGGAAGTACGCAAGCGGAGATAAATTTTACCGTCATAAAAAAGAAAGCCGCTTAAGAAGCTTTGCTCTTGTCGCCAAAATAGTTTCAGTTGTTTTGATCGCTTTTATGGGACTTTACAAATACTTTTTTTAATCGGTTAAAAAACAAAAGAAAGGCAAAAATATGATAAAAAAACCCTTTGTTAATAAAGAGAAAATAGAGGAGATAGTAAGGGAATATCCCACTCCCTTTCATATTTACGATGAAAAAGGCATAAGAGAAAACGCAAGACGGCTTAATGCCGCATTTGCGTGGAATAAAGGCTTTCGGGAGTACTTTGCGGTAAAGGCCACTCCCAATCCTTATATAATGGAAATACTTATGGAGGAGGGCTGCGGTTTTGACTGTTCCTCCCTCACCGAGCTTATGCTGTCCGAAAGGGTAGGCGCAAAGGGGGACGATATTATTTTCAGCTCCAATGCCACACCCGATGAGGATTTTCTGTTGGCAAGAAAAATGGGCGTACAGATAAACCTTGACGATTTCACTCACATAGAGGTTTTGGACAAGCTTTGCGGAATACCCGAAACCATTTGCTGCCGCTATAATCCCGGCGGAGAGTTTAAAACAAGCGAAAAAGGCAACGTTATGGATACCCCGAAGGACGCAAAATACGGATTCACTCATGATCAGATTATAGACGGCTTTAAAATTCTTAAGAAAAAAGGAGCAAAGCGCTTCGG
>CANDLP010000267.1 GCA_947385505.1 uncultured Clostridia bacterium | reverse complement strand
ATGACGCTCCGTGACTGGAGTTCAGACGTGTGCTCTTCCGATCTTATTTTCTGTTGAAAGCAAAGCAAAGCTCCACCATATTGAGATAGTCGCCTTTTTTCTCGGTAATGGTAAGAAAATTATCCTTTATTTTTTCATATTCTCCGTGATCAAGCTCCAATATCACTCTTGTTCCGTTAAAAGGCTCGGCGTTGAGACAAATGGATTCAACAAAAAGCTTTCCGCCGTCGTTTCTTATCTTAAACCTGAATGTATTTGAGCATACAGAGAGTGAAAGCACATTAAAAAATACGCTTTTTGCTCCTATTCCGAAACGGCCTTCTCTTGATTCATCTCCGTTATTCATTCCGAATCCCAGGTAATAAAGGATATCCTCAACTGAGAATCCCACTTCGTTGTACGAAATAGTAACAATATCGTTTTCACGGAAATCCACCAGTATTTTGATATCGCCCGTAAGATAGCGGCAGCCTAAAGCATTTTGAAACAGTTCTCTTATAATGCTTTCCTTAGGATAATCAGTAAGACTTAGTTTGGCGTTAAAACCCGTTCTTCCGCTGAATACATCGTTATAATAATCGGCAAAATCATTGTCCGCCGTTTTCTTTTTGAAGATGTTTTCTTCTATCTGTACAAGGGCGGCATTTTTCGCTTCTATATTTCCTTCAAGGTGAGCCTGATAAAAATCCCCTATAAGCTCAAATACGCTTTTCCCAAGGTTCGCCGTCATCAGATCGCCTCCTCAAAAATATCTTTAAGAAATTGATTATAACCGCCTTCATACAGACGGTTCCGTACCAGATAACGCCAGGCGCAGAAGTAAATATACTGTCTGTCGTGCTCATCGGCGCCGTGAATAACTTTATAGAGCTGCCGGGGAGTTTGGCAGCTTTTTAACAGCTTTCTTGCCTCGCTTCTTGAAATTCTCCGCTTATCACCGCTTTTAAGTTCCGATTCGAGTGAGGCATAGTCGTTGTTTTCGCGGAAAATATAGCTTCTGGGCTGTAATTTTCCGTCGGAATCAAAAAAGCAGCAGCTTTCACGGAGTAATTCAAGCCTTTTGGCAATAATACCCTCCGCCGTGTCTTTGTCAGTTTTTTCGTCGGGAAGGCCAAAGGCGCGTCTTATATTGTTCCTTGCCCTGATAAGCTCCGTCACAGCGTTCTGTCCGGATTCTTTCACATTACAGTCCGAAGCCAGCGCTCCTATCTGGGAAATACTCATATCCTCGATGACGCTCAGTTCATCAAGGAGCTCCGCCAATATATTTTCAAGCCCATCAATGTGAAGATAAACATTTCTTCCGGGAATTCCCGCCGCAAAACCGCTGCAAAAATGAAGCGCGAGCGCCTTTCGTATCATTCTTCCGTCAAATTTATCCGCAGTGTCTCTGAAAATAATAAATTCGGGCTCGGCAAAACCTTTCCTTCCGGCTTGCTTGTATCGTCTGTGCAAAGTAAGCGGGTTTGTGGGCAGCTCGTAATTTATAATATGGGTTATTATGTCCAGTCGGTCACACTGCTCCTCCTGGTTATCCATTGAAAGAAGTATATTTATATCTTCGCTCGTTTCGGATTCAAAGCACCGATAAGTGTCGTCGATACGGTAAATGCCGCTTTTTTTGATAGCGGTATTGCTTTTTAATCCCGGCGCAGAGGATAACAGCGCTTTATATACATATTCCAATGTCTTTTCGGAGGAAAAATAGGTGATTATTCTGTTTTCGGGATTTTCAGCCAATCCGGCAAGCTCTTTCAGGTAAATGTCAAGCTTTACATCGGTTTTTCTGAGCAGGCTGACGTTTTCTTTGTCATACTTTTCTAAATTATATATCTTGCGGATGTCTAAAGTGAGTTCCTCAAAAATATTTCCTCCGTACCTGTATACGCGGGTATTGTCCTGTTCCTCTTTTGCCTTTAATACTTCTTCGTCTAAGATATAGCCGATTGTTTTTATTTTGGGAGCAATTAGTCCTTTGCTTCCGTAATATCGGCTGTAGGGAGAAGACAGGGAAAAATTTGTGATGTTGGTATCAGGAAAATTACTCTTAAAATACTCTGCTTTTTCCGTATTTGCCAAAAATTTAACGGGAAGATTTGTCAAATTTTCCGCCGCATTTTTCTTTGAATTAAGATAAGCGGCAAATATAACTAATTTTTTGGTTTTAAAATCAAAGCTGTCAAGTATAAGTTCCGTATCTATGCCTTCCCGTGACAGACCTCCGTCTATTATCACCAAATCCCATATTAAACCGGATTTTTTTGTCTTTCCGAAAACAGGATTTTCACCCGCTTTTATGTTGGTTATGTACAGGCTTTCAAGCTTCGGTGAAAAATAATTTATACTGTTCGGATCGGAGGTTATAAACTTAAAATCCGCACCGATACCTTTCATCAAAGCGGCATACCATTCATACATCAGCATTTCGTCAGTGATTATAAGAACCGAAGGCGCCTTAGTACCGATAATGGCGTCAAGCGCCGCAAGCTGTGCCTTTGCGTATTTTTCGCCGCCTTGTTCGTCCATAACCACCGCGCAGTCAAACGCGTCAAGCTTGCGCATAAACGCTGCCGTCATTACATTAAGCGGTATATTATCAAAAACAATTCCTTTAATATCTGTATCACTCATTGCAGCAGTACCTCGAATTATAATTTTAAGTTAATATAAATACAAATTTATGGGAGCCTCTAAAAAGCCCTTGTGAAAATCAAAAACGAATATGGCGCGCGGATATAAGGGGATCAGACTAAGCCGGTCTTAACGTCTGTTGAGGAAAATTAACGCAGTAGACGATGCACTCTGCTTGTTTTTGCTTACAGGGTGTTTTTGGTTTCCTTAATTGGACCGTGTTCACATAAAGCGGGGAACACATCTTTTCGGCGAATTTTACCGCCCGCTGCGTTAATATTTGTAGAAATATGACAATATTCCTGCAAAATTTTGCCTTGCAGGCAACAAAATTATGTTCAAAAATCTGCATATTGATTTTAAGCGAACACATTCTTAAAAGACAACGGCTTTTCCTTTATGAAACGAAAAAATGGCACAGTATGCTATTGCATATATACAATTATTATTATAATACATTTTAAAATTTTTTACAACAGTTTAAAGAAGTTTTTTTATTTTTTGTGTTTTTTTACAAAAATTTCATTTTATGCAGGGTCAATATATTGATTAGGCTGACATAATAAATTGCCTTAAAACAAAAATAAAAAAAGGGAACCCCCAAAGGGATTCCAAAACAAAAAATGAATGTGTAGAACAAAAGAAAGGAGACAACTAAAAATTAAGTAAATCTAAGTGATTTAACTTACCTGTATTATACACCTTTTTGTTGTTTTTGTCAATAACTTTTTTAAATACTGAAAAAAATTGTATTATTTGCCAAATAAACGGTTAGAAAATTAACAAACATAACTGAAAAAAGAAGAAAATCCTATCTTTTTGTCGGAGCAGCTATTTTTTTACATTGCGCTTTTACTTTAGGGCGTATCTGAAAACAAAGCAATTTTGCATAATTTCACTGAATGCGTGACGATTTCAAGGAAAAAGCGCAGGAATACTAAAGTATTACGAGCGTTTTTGACGCAGAAAGCATCCGCAGTTAGTAGAAATTGTGCAAATGCGACTTTACAGATAGCCCCTAAGCCGAGATTACAAATACATAGAAACTTTGGGATTACTTCTATTGTAACTTGATGTAAAATTTGAATTCGTGTATTGAAAAAAAGTAAAAATAGTGATATAATTAAGCAATATCTATTTTTGGAGGCGTTCTATGCAGAATCTAATTTATTGTGATGATAATACCGAGCACATAAATATGTTTATTAGAGATTTTTGCGGCGAAGGTTCGTTTTTATATAACTATAATGTAACACCATGCCATACTCCTGAAGAGCTTATTACGCTGGCTAAGAGCTGTCCGGAAATAGTTCTTATGGATATAGATTTAAACAGTGAGAAAAATGGGATCGATATGGCTGAAACGCTGTATTCGATCAGCAGAAATACTCAAATAATATATGTGACAGCTTATACCGACAAGTTTATTCAGGATGTGTTTTTAAGACAAGCCAATGTTTGCGGTATTCTGAATAAGCCGATACAGGGCGGTTATCTGCGTAAGATGATTAGCAAGGCTGAAAAGCAGGCGGCGGAGAACAGATCGGAAGAGCGTCGTGGAGGGAAAGAGTGTGCACGGACGTGGGGGTGGG
>CANDLP010000266.1 GCA_947385505.1 uncultured Clostridia bacterium | reverse complement strand
ATAATATGGCAAAGCTCGTCCCAGTAATTAACCTCCTCAAATTCAAGCTTTTCTACGGGAGCCCCCGTTATGAAGATTCCGTCAAAATACTGATCTCTTACTTTGTCAAAAGTGGTGTAAAAATTTTGTAAATGCTCCCATGCGGTGTTTTTCGGCAAATGAGTTTCCGTATAAATCAAGGTTATGTCCACCTGAAGGGGAGTGTTGCTCAGAAGCCTTAAAAGCTGGGTTTCCGTTTCTATTTTTGTAGGCATAAGGTTTACTATCCCTATTCTCAGCGGTCTGATATCCTGACCCGACGCGCGGTCGCTTTGCATTACGAATATATTTTCCCTAAGAAGCGTTTTAAATGCGGGAAGTCCGTTTGGTATTCTTATAGGCATTTTCTCTTTTTCCTTTTCTTTTTATTTAAAATAAAATTATAGCACATTTTCTTTAATATTTCAATATTTTGCTTGAAAACGGGAGAAAATTATAATATAATATAAAAAGAAACGGAAAATATTGCTTTTTTTATGAAAGGAACAGTAAGATGCTTTCACAGGAACCGCTTTTTCTTCCCTACGACCCGCTTTTTGAATACTGCGATTCTCCTTTGGAAAGAGAAGATGCGGATCGGATAATCAACGCCGCTTCATTCGCGGTAAAGGCAATGCTCAAAAAAATTGACAAGACCTATGTAAAACTTAAACTGCCCGTTTTTGAGGCTGTTTTTTCTATAAAAAAATCAATAGCCGATATCTGCCGTCAAAAATATCCTAACGTTTCCCATACTCGGTTAAAAGGACTGATGAGCTGCGTACTTATTGATGAGCTTAAAAAAGGGAAACGGATTTTCTTTTTTCCAATCAGGGAGGAGGAGCGGGAAAGCTTCGGCTCGGAATACGTTATACTGTCTCCTGTTCAAATAAAATTTTTCCCGAAGAAAGAATCCGAAAAAGAAACCGTTCAAAAGCTTAATCCCGTTTTGTCTTTTATCCTTAATAAAAAACGGAAAAATCTCAGCGTAAAAGTCGGAGCGGCGGCTGTAAAGCTTTCTCAAAACGAACTCGCTTTCGTCACACGATTTAATGAAGAAACGTTTTTTAAAAATGTTCCCATACGGCCGTTTTCAAATTTCGGCATTACGGAAAAAAGAGATCTCAGCGCCTTCACAGCGCTTTACACAATAACATTTTACGGTCTTTCCCTTCGGGATATCTATACGGTGGACGAAGTATTCAGCTTTTCCTCTTCCGACATAAGAGGAAAAGACGACGTAAAACATCACGCGGCTTCTGAGCTTTCCCATACGGCGGAAACCTCAGACCTTCGGAAAAAAGCTGATATTGTTTATAAAATGGGAGAAGCGCTTTTTGGACTGCCATTACCTGAATCGGATACGGAAAAACTGCTTGTATTGGCGGAAAACTACGTTTTTTACAGCGCCGTATCCGATATTGGAACCGCTTATTTAAAAGCCCTCGAAACCGTTTTGCTCAAATTTCCTCAAAATTTAAAATCGGATATAATGGAACGGGCAAGATTGCTATCCGATCACAGGTACCTGTCGGAGCTGTGCGAGGAGATGACCGCCCTTGCCGCAGCGGGAAAAACAAATATTACTAAAGTAAAAAGCCGCAAAAAGGCGGCTTCTGTCAGCAGAAAAACGCGTCGGATCAAGACTTCGGCGGTAAAAACCGAAAATAAAGGAGCCGGCAATAATGTATAACCAAGAGGAAAAAAGTGAAAAATGTAATTTGTGCCCACGCTTCTGCAATGTGGACAGAAACAGGGAAACGGGCTTTTGCGGAGTAAGGTACACTGTAAAAGCCGCGGCGGCAATGCTCCACTTTGGCGAAGAACCGCCCATATCAGGTAAAAACGGCAGCGGAGCAGTATTTTTTTCGGGCTGCAATATGCACTGTGTTTTCTGTCAGAATTATAAGATCAGTAATTTGTGCTTTGGAAAAGAAATTACCACAGAGCGGCTTTCCGAAATTTTTCTGGAGCTTCAAAACAGGGGAGCGGAAAATATCAATCTCGTGACCGCCACTCACTATACCGGAGCAGTGGTGGAAGCTTTGGAGGCGGTTAAGCACAAGCTTTTTATACCCGTGATTTTCAACTGCGGCGGCTATGAACGGATAGAGACCCTTAAAACGCTGGACGGACTGGTGGATATTTATCTGCCGGATGTGAAGTACTTCTCCGACAAGCTTGCGGTAAAATATTCAAAAGCCGTCGGTTATTTCGATGCCGCTTATGCGGCGGTTGAGGAAATGGTGAGGCAGACGGGAAAGCCTATTATCGAAAATGGTCTTATGAAAAAAGGCGTTATTATACGTCATATGATCCTTCCCGGCTGTTACAAGGACAGCATTATGCTGTTCAACAGACTGAAAGGTTTCAGCGGCAAAGTTCTTATCAGTGTTATGCGGCAGTATTACCCCTGCGGCAAAGCCGGGGAATATCCCGAAATAAACAGGAAACTTACTACATTTGAGTACAGAAAGGTGCTGGACGAATGCGAAAAGCTTGGCTTTGAGGGATTTGCACAGGAAAAGGAATCCGCCTGCGGAGAAATGACGCCGATTTTCAATTTAGAAGGGATATAATGTACTAATATTTCTATTCTGATTTTATTGTTACATCTAATTCTTGAATATAAATCCCGTGATTGGGACAATCCCAAGCAGGATAGTACGTTCCGGTTAGGAACAGGAAAATTCCTCTCTTGCAGGGCTTTTATCAATTCACCCTTTTCGGAGTGCTTCTTACGCATTAAGCACAAAAAATTTTGCCCTCTGCGGAAGGCGACCAGAGACTCTGACTCCGGTCTCTGCCACCCTTTGTAAAGGGTGGACGGAAACTTCAATAGACTAAACAATCACTTTATTATATGAAAGTTATAAATGTAACAGAGTACTAATCCCACAGTTTAAAAAGGAATTATATTAAACCGAAATATTTAATCCCTGCGCTGCTTTTCCTCCGAACAAACCTGATATATACTTGTATATATCATTTGCCGCGCTGTCAAGATATTCCGGCAAAATCCTATTTGCCGCTCCAAAGGCAAGATAAATGGGAGACATCATATTTCTGTATTTATTCACAGTATTGGATACAGCAGCGGAAGAACGGTAGTCGGTTTCCTCGAAAAGTTTCATTATCTCTTCTCTTGCTTCCTTATTTGTCGCGGAAAGGACATGCGTTTCGTAGTATTTTGCTTTTTCCTCCGGCATAACAAACCCCGGCTTATCCCAGATATCTCTGAAATTTTCCAAGCCTTCTTTTTCCCGCTGAATGAATGTTTTGACCCTTGCATTAAGCACATTGCCGATAACTCTTTGTTTGTCCTCGGAAAGGTTTTCCTTTGCCCAATTTTTTACATCGGCTTTGCTTACGCCCATTTTGGCATAATCGGAGTAATCTAAGTTACCCTTGCAGTCAAAATATGCAAAGCTTTCGTTCATCTTGTCAATAGTTTTCAGAAGCTCGGCAAAATTCCATTCAGTGCCGTTTACGGTCACAGTCGTTTTTAAATTGTTATCGGGATTTTCCTTGCCGTCGGCTATGTTTTGCTTGATTTCCTTCAAAAGACTTTTATAGGCGTTGACTATAGCTTTTTCATCATCCTCGCGGGAGGAAGCTGTGCTGAAATACGAAATTATATCGGCTCGGATATTGTTTGAGTAGCAATAATTTGCATTGGCTTTATCCGCTGCCGCGCCGCTTGCGGATTCCACCAAGCCCGAAAGGTAGTTATCCCGATATTCCGCTCTGCTATCCCTGTCATAAGTATATCTGACTGTGAATGTACTGCCGTCCGATGCCGTAACCAAACGGTTATATGCGTTTACCCTTACAACACCGTCGCATTTCATATAGGCTGTCTTTGAGGAAACCTGAGCGATTATATCGGATGATTTAGAAGCAAGGAGCCTTGTGCCTTTGAGTGATTTTGCGTAAGAGCGTATTTTTTCGGCTTGATCATCGGGCAAATTTCCGCAAAACCTGATTTCCACTTCATCGGTTCTCGCTGTTTTCCCCTCTTCGCATTTTACTGTTCCTGTTTCGGGATTTGGTTCTTTTGCCGTGCTTTTATCGGGATTATAATCCGGAGAGGCTTTCCAATCCATGTTTGTATAAATTGTTACCGGCATTTGTTGTTACCTCCTGATATGATGTTATGTGTTACAAATTATTATAATTTAATAATAATTCCTATAAAGACCGTAAATCATGGTTT
>CANDLP010000265.1 GCA_947385505.1 uncultured Clostridia bacterium | reverse complement strand
ACCCATGAATTTTTACAGACCTTTGAATCCATATCTATCCCTTCCTTGCTCTGTATATCGCTGAGGCGCTCTGCTTTTCCGCACATCATATCCGAGCTTTCGTAAAGCCGTATATCCTTACCGAATCTGAAATCTGCAAGTCCGTACATAACGTACCCGAAGACACGGTTGATTTTTGCAAGCTTTAAAAATGTCACTTTCTGCAGCTCATTGTTTTTTGCATTGAAAATCGAAATAATTATCAATGAGATTATCTGTACGGGAAACAGCAGCGGGCAGGTCAGCAGAATCACCACTGACACTCCGCATAAAAGCGCTGTCTGAGAGATTATTTCCATGAAGGAGTCCAGGATACCGCATACGCCTCCGCTGTACCAATCCATTCCTTCCTTAGCTTTTTGCAGAGTATCAAGGGCTTCCGGGTTTTCGGTATGTTCAAAATCCATTTCCATTGCGTGGTTGCTTATTTGTACGTCGATATATTCATTAAACCACTCTTTTACAAGATTGGTAAGATGCCTGACAACATGGCTTGAAGAAATAAAAAACAAATTAAGACTAATAAAAATACATATGTACAAAGCGGCTTTTTTTATATGTTCTTCACCTCCGCCGCTGATTATCGAAGCCGCCTCGTCTATAATAAATTTCGTAATAATAACTTTGATTATCCCGTTACCGAAGCTCACAAAAATACTGAATACATACAGAATAAAAAGCGACGGCTTTTTATGCCTCACAAGCTTTATCATGAACATTAAGGTCTCCCACGTTACGGGATTTTTCTCTTTTTTGTTTTCAGACATTTACCATCGCCTCCTCACCGGGACTGTCAACATAATATTGTGATTGGATCTTAAACATTTCGGCATATGCTCCGTTTTTTTCGAGAAGTTCACTGTGAGTGCCCAATTCCACCATTTCGCCGTCTTTGAACATTGCCACTTCGTTGCAGAACCGGGTTGAGCTTAATCTGTGCGAAATGTATACCGCCGTTTTACCGTCTATAAGCTTGTCGAAATCGCCGTACAGCTTGCTTTCCGCAAGGGCGTCCAAAGCGGCGGTAGGCTCGTCCAGAATTACCACGTGAGCATCCTTATAAAGCGCTCTCGCAAGGGCAAGCTTTTGTTTTTCGCCGCCCGACAAGTCAATACCGTCATCGTATATTACTTTCAGAATCTCTGTGTCAACGCCGTTTGGAAGTTCTTTTAATTTTTCTCCGAAGCCCGCATTTTCCAGACAGTTTTCCGCAAGGGCTTTATTTGTATTATCGGGGGACTTCATTGAAACATTTTCCGCAAGAGGAAAAGCAAATAAATTTACATCCTGAAAAACAGGCGCGAAAATACGGTAATAGCTTGTTTTGCTGTATTTTTGTACATTAACGCCGTTCAGCAGGATTTCCCCATTGTCAGGCTCGTATAAACGCAAAAGAAGCTTTATAAAGGTGCTTTTCCCGGCACCGTTAAGTCCCACAACAGCAAGCCGCTCACCGGCTCTTAATGTCAGGGACAGATTTTTCAGTGCATAATTTTCCGCCTTCGGGTACTTAAAGGAAACATTCCTAAACACAAATTCATATCTGTCATATTGGGGAACTTCCATGCCCTCGTCGGGGGATCCGCCGTCCATGTCAAGGAAACTGCGCCAATCGTCCACCTCACGGCTGCGCTGTAAAAGCTTGGCAACGCTGTCCATTACCTGCCAGACATATGTATAAAACGATATAGAGACTGTTGTATAAAATGTGAAATTTCCTATAGTCATCTCGCCTTTTAAAGCCTTATAAAGAAGCCAACCGTATACTATTATCTGTAATATTGCAAAGCAGACGCTGTCGCACGCCGAGCAGATCATCCAAATTTTTTCGCCGGTTTTCTGCGCTTCGTATCTTGTCTTTTTTTCCTTTTTGAATTTTTCCGTCAGCCATTCCCTCAAGCCGAACATTCTTATGTCCTTGGCGGCTGCAAAGTCACAGGTTGTATTGCTCATATAATTATTTCTGCGCCACCAGTTTGCAAGAGGATCCCAAACCTCTTTTTTACACTTCTTGTTGGCATAGTTTTTGGAAGCAAATACAATTGCGGATAGTACAATTAAAACCAGTACAATAAAGATATTCATGGTACCCAAAATTAAAAGTCCCGCAACTGTCACTGAAGAACATTCAAGCAGATGAACCGTTTCTCTCATCATACCTTCAAGACCTATATTATTACCCTGTCCGGCTCTTCCGCCCTTTTCGCGGCAGTCCATAACATCGGGATCTTCGGTGTTTTTGAAGTCTATAGTCATGATTTTCCTGTTGAACTCTACTATCATTTTCATTCTGGCATAGACAAACCACGACCATTTGCTGTTCCTCCAGGTGTTAAGCATTGTTGAAACTATCTGTATCATCGTTACCGATGCAATAATCCACAATAAGTTTTCCCAACCGCTTTCTCCTGTTATCATGTCGATAACGAATTTGGTGATGAAAGTCCACAGATACTGCATAAGCGGCGCACAGACTATGCCCACAGGTATGTACAGCCGCATTTTAGGCACGTATTTGAACATATCGCTCATTATGTACCGCATATTGCCAAGCAGCCCGTAATCTTTGTGGTACGGATTTTGATGTTCGTCCTTTTTCTTTTTCATACTTCCTCCCCTTTTTATAAATTTAGGGCGTATCTGAAAACAAAGCAATTTTGTACAATTTCGCTGAATGCGTGGCGATTTCAAGGAAAAAAGCGCAGGAATACAAAAGTATTCCGAGCATTTTTGACGCAGAAAGCGTCCGCAGTCATTAGAAATTGTGCTAATTGCGGCTTTTCAGATAGCCCTTAGTATTTCTACCCCAATTAAATTTTAAGGTTTAATTGGGGTAGAAATACCATTATAAGTAACTGTCTTTTATAAACATTTTCATAATTTTTGTAACAATATCCGAGGGCTTTTCAAAGAATCTTTCACGCATCAGCTTAGCCTGATCGTAATCGGGGGCGTAAATGCGCAGATCCATAAGATTATCGCCGTTAAGTTCATTCAGAAATTTAACCGTAAGGTAACAGGGACCGTTGTAATCGGTTCGCTCTATTCTGCATATTATCGAACGTTCCAAGTCCGCCATTTTTAATACCTGTTTTCCGTATTCCACACTTTTTTCCCTTACCGAAAGCGGTATATGGCTGAAAAATTCGTCCGACATGGTCTTGCCCATGGGAAGAAGTGAAAGATTTTTTTTATTTTTCTCAATACAGGAGCTTATCAGATTTTTTTCCAGCGCTATACTCAGTGATTCAAAAAGATCCAAGGAATTAACCGCTTCGATCTCGTCCACTATGTCCGCTAACTGTTCCTCCGAAAGATCGCCTAAACAGTCAAGCAGATAGCAGATGTAAATTTGTATGGTTAACTTATCGTCGATAATTATTTTCGGAGATTGAAACATCTTTATTGCTCCTTATACGGTTTCCGCTTTATAATATAGACAAAGTCTATATTATAAACAGGAATTAGTATTAAATTATAAAAAATAAGACATCAAAGCTATATTGAGCGCCGCCTCAATACAGGGAACCGCTCTCGGTACTATGCAGGGATCGTGTCTGCCCTTTATTTCAATTACCGCATTTTCATTTTTTATAAAATTTACGGTGTTCTGGGGGCGGGCAATTGAGGGAGTGGGTTTTACTGCCACCCGAAAAATAACAGGCATGCCGTTTGAAATTCCGCCTAAAATTCCACCCGCGTTATTGGTTCTTGTTTTTATTTCGCCGTTGTCGGAATAAAATTCGTCGTTATTTTCACTACCTGTCATTGCGGCAGCTTCAAAGCCTGCTCCGAATTGGATACCTTTTACGGCGGGAATACCGAAAACAAGCTGAGAGATACGGTTTTCAAGTCCGTCAAATATGGGAGAACCCATACCGGCGGGAAAACCCACCCCACAGCATTCTATTACGCCGCCTACCGAGTTTGAATTTTTTCGCGCGTTTTCAATAACGCTTCTCATTTTTTTGTCCGCTTCGAGGTCAAGTACGGGAAGATACTTTGTTTTCACCGCTTCAAGCTGTTCCGAGGCCACATTTACGGGGTCGAAGGGAATATCCTTTTCGTTTCCTATCGAATAAATATGTGCGGCGCTGGTTATTCCCCTTTTTTTAAGCATTTGTCCGCAAACTGCTCCCGCAAAAACAAGGGGCGCAGTAAGTCTGCCCGAAAAATGACCGCCGCCGCGCGGATCGTTAGCGCCCT
>CANDLP010000264.1 GCA_947385505.1 uncultured Clostridia bacterium | reverse complement strand
GCGGCATGTCATTTAAAAAACAGTTTATCTGTTTTTTAAATGGTTATTAGTATTAATGATAATGAATTCCGGCATGTAGAGCCGGATAATTAGGAAATGGATAAAGAAAGGGACATAAATGAAAAATAAAGAACTCTTATATTCAATATCTGCATTTGTTATTGCCACAATTTTTTTAATAGCAATTGTTTTTAATTCAAACGATTGTCAATATGAAATAACGTTTAAACAAACAGTAAATGTCTTGAATTCTGCCGAAACTGATTCATATGAAAAGGAAGCCGAAGTTTTGTTTGAAGATATGTCAAAAATAAACTGCAATGATAAAAAGCTTAAGAAAGAAGAAAAAACAATCATCCATGACTCCGGGCATATTGGTAAAAATAAATGTGAACTACCTGCAATTTCAACTCATGTA
The DNA here is from genome assembly GCA_947385505.1 of uncultured Clostridia bacterium. GTDB lineage: Bacteria > Bacillota > Clostridia > Oscillospirales > Ruminococcaceae > Ruminiclostridium_E. The sequence goes on along the minus strand of CANDLP010000264.1, from coordinate 3,832 downwards.
AAGTTTTTCACCGATTATCGATGTTATAATTTATGGTATACCCCGCATTACCGACTGCAGCAGTCCGCATGGACAGACGAACAAGGACTTCGCCGTTTTAAAGATGATTATATTGTGGCCTTGGGAAGCTTTTATAGTATAGAGATAGGCGACAGGTTTGAAATAACATTAGCTTCAGGAAAAATTTTTACTGTAATACTTGGTGATGGGAAATCAGACGAAGATTGTGACAGTAAAAATATGTATACTCCATGTATTGATTATGAGGGAAACACAGTAGCCAATCTTCTTGAATTCATAATTGATGAAAAAGCCTTGAGTTCGGAAGTATACGGTTAAGGCAGTTTAGATTATTTGGAAGAATTTAAGGGGGATATTGTAAAAATGGTTTATCTTGGAAGAGATGAGTCGCATGATTGGGACACATATAAAAATAATTAAAAATTATATGATATATAAATTTTTTCAATGGGCTGTTTAAAAAAATGATTATAATATATTTATATCAATTAGTATATTGTGTATAAATGATTCAAATTAAACTTTAGAATGGAGGGCAAAAATGATAAAAGAAGAAAGTGAATGCGTTGGTTGTGCTTTGCCGTGTATACATGATAGTTGTCCGTATTATAGGGTTCAGCTTCACTATTGTGATAGCTGCGGAGAACCTGCCGACATAGAAACAGACGGAAAAGATTATTGTTATGATTGTGCAGAAAAAGATATAAATGAGGAATTATTGGCGTTGCCGTTTAGTGAAAAATGTGTTTTGTTAGGTATTGAGATAAAAAATTACTTATAAATCGGAGGGGAAAATGCAAACAAAATTTCAACAATGGTTAACAGATCATCAGCCGGACGATGACTTGCTGTGGAAGAGAAGCTTTTGGAATACATATACGTTTTGGCGCAATAAAATTTTACCCATGTTCACAGACGAATTTTACAAAAAGGACTGGAATTATGAAATTTTAAATAAAGAGATGGATCATAATTCAGATGTTGTGGGTAAGCACATAAGCAAAAGTATTGCCAATCCTGTGGTAAAAATCGCATATAAAGGAACCATTATTGTTTTTAGGTATAACTTTTATGAATATGAGATCGCAGTAATTAGTAATAAGCCTATTAATATACCTATGAAAAAATTATTTACTTCAAGAAGAGAGGCTTTTTTCTATCAAGGCTTTCCGGAAAAATATAAAATTAAAGAGCGATACGAGGAAAATAAATGTCAATTTATCGCAAAAGTATATGATCACTATAATTTTTATACATTTATGTTTCTTTTGCAAAGACAAATCTACTTAAACAGTAAAAAACGGCCGCATGAATACTGTAAAACACAACTGAAGGAGAAAATAACTATAGCAATCCAAGAAAAGAATAAATAAGCGGTGAAGCCGCTTTCGTCTTTTTCGCTTCCTTTTGGGATACCAAAAAAGGAAGCGGGGTTCGGGGCAAAGCCACGAATACACAGCGTAATAAAATAAAAAAGTTTTATGAATGACAATTATATGCTATTCTTTTTGTGGATTGCTATAGTGTGTCATAGGCATAAAACGCGCAGTAATTTTTTCCATACGCAAGGTGGAGGGCGAAGTCATGAAGCGCAAGTTGAGGACGACAACAAAGCATATGGAAAAAGATTCCCACAGTTTACTATCTTTTTTGAGAATAGATTTATAGCATAGTTTTCGGTACTCCGTTCCGAACTCTGAGGTTTATCCGCTTGGAGATTACCGGTGAAGCAAAAACAGCGGCAAAATAGCCGCTGCTCTTCTCCGTATAATCTCACAGCCTGCGTTTGACCGCTCCACAGCGTTGTCTTGTTTCGGCTGTTTTATTAGTTTTTATATTTTTTACTGAAAAATACATTTACACAGTTTATTTTTCAGACCCTCATGCTTGCATTGCAAGCCGCACTTTGCCTTGATCGGATTTGCTTTAACACAAAATTTTCTGAAATGCCAACCGCTGTATTAATCTTTGTGCAAAATTGCTTTAATTCTCAAACAAGTCAAGTATTTTCAAAAGATTATTTCCGTTAAACGGCTTTGCTATAAAATACTCTGCGCCAAGCTCACGGGCTTTAAGAACATTTTCTTTTGAGCTTTGAGCGGACACCATGATGACTTTGATTTCAGGACATTTGCTTTTTATCTTTGCAAGGGCTTCAAGTCCGTTCATTTCGGGCATACCTATATCCAATGTACATATATCCGCTTTTTGGCTGTCAAGCAGGCTAAGGCACTCTTTACCGTTTGCCGCGGTCAGCGTTTTATAATCCGCTTTATTCAGCATGTCACATATTAACATCCGCATAAGCGGAACATCGTCTGTAACGAGGACTGTTTTGGGATTGTTTTTACGCTCCCTTTTTTCTTCTTTTTCTTCAACAAAGTTGAAAATGCTGTTTATCTGGTCTTGGCAAAGCAAATTGCCGCTGTCAATTTCGGGTAACGTTGCTGTTTCGGGTTCGTTGCAGCCAAGCAGTATGTCCGCTGATACACCGAGATATTTCACAAGCTTCGGTATCATTGCAACATCGGGAAGGGACAATTCGTTTTCCCCCACTTAAGGATACCCCTAAAGTTCTTTAATCGATTATCCCGACAAAGCGGTAGAAAATCTCTATTTCCTGTGTTCTGCTGCCGTTTTCGTCCTTGACCGCCTCGTGAATCACGATTTTGTCAATCAGCTCATTCAGCAGAGGCGCTGTGAGTTCGGTTAGTTCCGTGTACTTGCGGACGAGTGACAGCCACTTTTCCGCTCCGTCCGTATCCTGTGCCGTCTTATCCAGCTTGGCTTGTAGCTCTTGCTTCTTGTTTTCAAGCTGCGACTGCTCCTCTTGATACTTCGCCGAGAGCATTACAAAGTTGCGGTCGGTTATAGCCTCTTTTGCCCTGTCCTCGTACATCTTGACAAACAAGTTGTCCAACTCCTGAAGCCGCTTTTCGGTTCTCGACAGTTCCTTTTTGGCGCTCGCGTTTTCATTTGCCCTCTGCTTGTCGCCGCTTTTCAGCAGCCGTTGAAGCAACTCGCCATCGTCCTTTTCGTGTGCCTGTGAGATCCAATATTGCAGTCTGCCAAGCACAACGGCATATATCACATCGTAGCGGATATAATGCTGCGAACATTTGCTCTTGCCGTATTCGCTGTATGTTGTGCAGAAGAAACACTTCTTTTCTTTTCGGGTGGCTGTTGCATTATTGTGCATATACCTCAGCCCCCAACCGCAATCCGCACATTTCAGAAGCCCTGCAAAAATCTGTGTTTCACCGTTCTTGTTAGGACGTTTTCGGCTTTCGATATGTGCTTGCGCCTGTTCCCAAAGTTCCGCTGAAATAATAGGCTCATGCGTGTCTTCAACGGTAAGCCATTCATCCTTTGGTTTGCGAACCTTTTTCTTGTTCTTGAACGATATGGTCGATTGCTTATTGTGTACGCTGTTGCCGATGTAGACTTCGTTGGAGAGAATATCCTTGATGTTGCAAATCGTCCATTGGTGCTGCTTGCTTTCGGGCTGTCTCTCGAAGATATGGGCGAACGTTCCGTACTTTTGGTAGTTCAGCCATGCCGGAGTGGGTATGTGTTCGTCATCAAGTATGCGGCGTATTCTTCCCGCTCCTACTCCGTGTGCGGCGAGGTCAAATATCTTTTCGACTATCCACCTTGTTTCCTCATCGGGTATAATTTTGCCCTTGATTTCAGGGTGTTTTTTGTAGCCGATTGGTGCATAGGCTCCATAGTGCGCCCCACCGATAAAGCGGGTTTTGATGTTGTATAATAAAACTTGACACAACCAACACAAAACAATAAAATAAAAATA
>CANDLP010000263.1 GCA_947385505.1 uncultured Clostridia bacterium | reverse complement strand
GTTTTTTTCGCTTCCTTTTTGCACTGCAAAAAGGAAGTAGGGTGTGGGACAAAGTTCCACGAAGTGAGCGGTTTATACCGGCAAAGAAGCAGGCGAAGCCGCCGCTTCGGGCGTTGACATCCTTGTCAACGCTTTGGGCGGCGAACTCCGCGTCCTGCGGAAAGCCGCCGCTTTGGACATTGACATCCTTGTCAGCGCTTTGGGCGACGAAACTCCGCGTCATTGCGAAAGGGAGCCGACATAATAAAAAAGAAGGGGCTTTTTTTACCCCCCAATGGTCAAAAAAGATGAAAAAAGAAATACTCATACAAGAAAACGACAGCGGACAAAGGCTGGACAGATTTTTGTTAAAGCTGTTTCCGTCGCTGAAATCGGGGAATATAAACAAAGCGGTCAGGAACAAGGATATCCGTCTGAACGGAAAACGCACAGAAGCCGCCCACAGGCTTGAAAAAGGCGACAGACTGTATTTATTCTTACCCGACCGCCTGATTATTGAAGAAACAAAAAGCTTTGACGATTTTATGAAGGCGGGAGACTGCCTTTCAATAATATATGAAGATGAGAATATTATTTTGACGGATAAGGAACAGGGGTTAACGGTACACGCCGACGATTGCAATACATATGATACGCTTATCGGACGAATACAAAAGTACCTTTATAAAAAAGGCGAATATCAGCCTGAAAACGAATACGTTTTTGCCCCCGCCCTCTGCAACCGTATAGACAGGAACACCTGCGGTATAGTAATTGCGGCGAAAAACGCCGAAGCGCTCAGGATATTAAACGAAAAGATAAAAAACCGTGAGCTTGAAAAAAAATACCTTTGTATAGCGCTGGGTAAAGTGCTCCCCAAAGAAAAAACTTTAACCGCATATCTTGAAAAGGACTCGGAAAAAAACACAGTAAAGATAAGCGATGAGAAAACAAAGACAAACCTTACCATAAAAACAAGGTACAGGGTTTTAGAAAGTATCGGCGATTTATCCCTTCTTGAAATAGAACTTCTCACAGGGCGCACTCATCAGATAAGGGCGCATATGGCATATATCGGGCACCCTCTGCTGGGGGACGGAAAATACGGGATAAACCGCGTAAACGTAAAATACGGCTTTAAGGCACAGGCGTTGTGCAGTTATAAGCTTACCTTTAAATTTACCTCTGACGGGGGAATTTTAAATTATTTAAACAATAAAAGCTTTTCCGTAAATGAAATACCCTTCGCGGGATTCTGGGAAAAGCAAAGGAAAGGAACACAACCGTAATGAAATACATCGTTTTGCTCTGCGACGGTATGGCGGATCTCCCCTGTGATGATCTGGCAGGAAAAACTCCCATGGGAATAGCAAAAAAGCCCAATATGGACAAGCTCGCCAAGGTTTCGGAAATAGGAATGGTGAAAACCGTTGCAGATAATCTTAAGCCGGGAAGCGACGTGGCTAATTTGTCCGTTCTGGGTTACGATCCCTCAATTTACTATTCGGGGCGCTCTCCGCTTGAGGCGGGCAGTATAGGGATAGATATGAAGCCCACGGACGTTTCATTCAGATGCAATCTGGTTACGCTTTCCGACGAGGAAGATTACAGTCAAAAGACCATGGTTGACTACTGCGCGGGGGATATCTCCACCGCCGAAGCCGCGGAGCTGATAAAATACATAGAGGAAAAAATGGGAAACGAGGAGTTTTCCTTTTACAGCGGCGTAAGCTACCGCCACTGTCTGATCTGGGACAACGGCACCCTTGACATAGGCTCTTTGACTCCTCCTCATGATATAACGGGCAGAAAGATAACCGATTATCTGGGGGTAAACAAAAACGGTGAAAAGCTGTTGGAAATGATGAAAAAATCTTATGAACTGCTTAAAGATCACCCCATAAATAAAAAGAGACAGGAAAGGGGGCTCCGCCCCGCCAACAGTATCTGGCTCTGGGGGGAAGGAATTCGCAAGGATCTGACTTCCTTTGAGGAAAAATACGGGCTTAATGGCGCAATGATTTCCGCCGTCGATCTTTTAAAGGGCATAGGTAAGTTTACAGGAATGAAGGTGATCGACGTAGAGGGGGCTACGGGATATATTGACACAAATTTCGGCGGAAAGGCAAAAGCGGCTGTCGACGCCCTTAGGAAGGGAAATGATTTTGTTTATATTCACGTTGAAGCTCCCGACGAATGCGGACATAGATTTGAAACAGAGAATAAAGTTAAGTCTATCGAACTTATTGACGAGCTGATTTTGAAACCTGTTCTCGATGAATTCGAGGGGGAGGAAATACGGGTGCTGATTTGTCCCGACCATCCCACTCCGCTGGCGCTGAAAACTCATACCAACGCACCTGTTCCGTATCTTATATATGACAGCGGAAAGGCTGAAAAGGGTGTGGATAATTTCTGTGAGGAAAGCGCGGAAAAAACGGGGAATTATATTGGTGCAGGGCATATGCTTATGGAAAGATTTCTTAAGAAATAAAAATCAGAACCTGTCTTCACAAGATTTGCTTGAGAACCTTGTGAAGACAGGTTTTTATACTGTTTCCGGTTATAAAGGAGAGCATTGCCCGAAGCGGCGGCTTTCTGCAGGACGCGGAGTTTGCCGCCCAAAGCGCTGACAAGGAGGTCAGCGCCCGAAGCGGCGGCTTCGCCGCTTGTTTTTTATTTGATTTTCATTCTCCCAAAAACATTCTGACTGCCGCCGCGCTGAGTATCCAGCCGCACATATCTCCTATAAGCGCCGCCGCAAGAGCGTATCTCATCTTTTTAACCTTAGTTGCTCCAAAATAAACCGCAAGAGTATAAAAGGTGGTCTCACTGCTGCCAAGCATTACCGAAGCAACTCGTCCGGGAAAACTGTCGGCCCCGTTTGAAACAAGTATATTTTCAAATATTGCCGTTGCTCCGCTGCCCGAAAAAGGACGGAGTATCAGAAGAGGCGTGCACTCCGAAGGAAAACCGAAAAAATCCGTAACCGGCTTCAACAGTCCGCTTACAAGCTCTACCCCGCCGCAGGAGCGGAACATTCCGACACTTACCACCAGCGCCATAAGAGAGGGGAAAATATCCTTTACCGTGTTTAAGCCTTCCTCTACTCCCCCTATAAATTCACCGAAAAGATCCACGCGCTTTATAAGGGCAAAAAGACATACAAAGGCAAAAATCAGCGGTATGGCGTAATCGCCGATATTTATGTTCATTTTTTATCATACTCCCCTCTTCCGCGATTTTTTCCCCAAAGCTTCCCCATAAGCTTTGCCCCAAATACGGTTAACGTAACGTTGACAAGCGATACCGCCCAAACGGCGGGAAGTATTTCCATAGGCGCATTTGAGCCGTGACTGAGCCTCAGCGCGGCGGCTGTGGTGGGAATAAGCTGTAAGCTGGCGGTGTTAAGAACCACAAAAAGTATCATATTGTTGCTGGCGGTTTCCGAAGTTTTTTCCTCTTTTTCCAAAGATTTTACCGCGGCAATGCCGAAGGGAGTTGAAGCGTTGCCGAGACCGAGAAGATTCGCGGTTATATTCAACACTATGTACTGCATTGCTTCTCCCTTTTGTGAAATACCCTTAAAAAGCCTTTTAAGAATAGGACTCAGCCCCTTGGCTATGATCTCCGTAAGTCCGGAGCTTTGGGCAACGCGCATTATTCCGCTCCAAAGGCATATGATTCCGCAAAGGCTGATACAAAGCGTTACCGCGTCAGAACATGAAGAGATCAGCGCGTTGCTCACAGTACCGGCGTCTCCCCGTGCAAAGCCTATGATCACCGATATAAGCACCAGCCCGCCGAAAATATATTTCATCATGGCAAAACACTCCGGTCAATTTTTTATACGGTATATGTTTATGCCTTATAAAAAAGGGATATGCTTATCTTTCAACAAACAAATTGCCGTGGATTTTTGTTTTTTTACGTATTGATATTGTTTTTAATATGTGTTATACTTTATGCAATGCCGTATAATGCTTGCTTTAAATCTCAGTATACGTTTTGTTTGCATATATTATTGGAATTTTTTAAAATAAACAATATTTTTGTCCAGCTTTTTTAAAAACGATGAAAAATTTTGCTGTACATTCTGCACAGAATCTTTGTAAGGTTTTGCCTTAAATACTATATTATGGAGATTAAATTATGATACGGAAATTGAATTTATTACACTACCTTTCTGAAGATACTTACAAAAGAATATGCCTTAAATTTAACCTAAACAGCGGTAAATCAGATCGGAAGAGCGTCGTGTAGGGAAAGAGTGTACACGGACGTGGGGTTGTGGG
>CANDLP010000262.1 GCA_947385505.1 uncultured Clostridia bacterium | reverse complement strand
ATGAAAGTATTGTTATATTATAGGTATGCTCAAGTCCATTCGTATTAGGCTTAATAAATCGGAAGGCGGCGAAGTCGAAGTGACCGAGTGCGAAATTAAATAATATAAGGAGCTCATTATGTTTTTCAAAAAAAAGAAAAAAGAGGGTCTTGGGGAAAACACAGTGATAGAATTCGCCAAGACGCTGCCGCACACCAAAAAGGTGCAGTTTTGTTATTTAAAGCCAAAAGAACTGGAGGAGATGCTTGACAATGATATCAACTCAGTGTTGAAATTACAGCCCGTCAACTATTATGCCGAAAAAAGCAGATTTTGGCAGTGCGTATTTTTCTTTGACGATGAGTATAATAATATAGTAATGAGATTTGAGCTTTATGAAAACGATAGAAAAAGCTATAACGGTAAGTACAGGAGTATAACCGAGGAGCTGTACGGAAAAATTCTGATGAAATTCGGACAAAGAGCCGGTTCCGGTTTTAGCTGTTTTACTTAAAAAAAGAAAATGATTTGTGCCGCCTTTTTTTGGAATTTGCATTAAATAACAATTTATGTTTTTTTATAAAAAGTTTCACTTAAATATACTGTCATTTTACACAAATATTGTTTTTTCCGTTTTTTTTATAAAAAAAGCTTATACAAAAGGCTTTTTTGCAGTTAGGTTATTAAGTAAAAGTCCCTGTATCAGTGAAAAAAATAAAAAAATCAATAGTTAATTGTTACAAATTCATAACATATATTTTGATAAAAATGTATATTGCTTAGTTTTGCCAATTTATGTATAATTGAAGTGACAGAAAAAGGACAGATGTTTTTTGTCAAGAATCCGGACGAAGCTTATTATGTTGAGATTGCTTATAACATAATTTGATAAGCCGGAAGCGGAAAAAAGAAAAGAGTAAAAGAGAAAATTTTTAGGAGGACACAATGAAGAAAAAGATTATTTCAATTTTTTTGGCGGCTGCCATGACTCTGTCATTGACAGCCTGCACACAGGAGAATTCAGGCAATGACACCTCAACGACTTCTGCCGCCAACGGAGGAGACTCCACTACAACCGCCGGAGGCGGCAATAATGCTTCCGGTGAGACCATTACACTTAGAGTATGGGGCGGTGAAGAGGATCAGACTTTGCTTGCCGAACTGATAAATGATTTCAAGGCTGCTCACACCGATCAGAATTTTGATATCCAGATAGGCGTAGAATCCGAGTCCACTGCCAAGGATACCGTTCTTACCGACATATCCGCCGCCGCTGATGTATTTGCTTTCGCCAGCGACCAGATTGCCTCCCTTGTAAGAGCGGGCGCTCTCGCCAATCTTGATACCATGAACGAGGTTCTTACAAATTATTCCGGTAAGTCCATTGACGATGTTAAGGCTGCCAACAGTGCGGGTACCATCGGCTCCGCAACCTTTAAAGATAACCTTTATGCCTTCCCCATGAGCGGCGGCAACAACTATTTCCTTTACTATGATGCAAACGTTCTCTCCGAGGAAGACGTAAAGTCTTGGGATACAATGCTTGCCAAGGCTGCGGAAGCCGGTAAGCAGGTTGGTATGACCATGGCTTCAGGCTGGTATCTCTCCAGCTTCTTCATGGGCGCGGGCTTCACTTCTTCCACCAATGACGACGGAACCACCAACTGCGACTGGAACGGCACCTCTGCCGACGGTTACACTGGCGTACAGGTTGTTGAAGGCATTCTCGGCATCACCAACAGCTCCGCGTTCCTTCCCGTTGCCGACGGCGACCTTTCCAACCAGATCGCTTCCGGTAATCTTTGCGCCGTAGTTGACGGCACATGGGACGCTGATGCCGCTCAGACCGCTTTCGGCGATGGCTACAAAGCCACTAAGCTTCCCACCTTCACCTGCAACGGCAATCAGCTTCAGCAGTACACCTATACCGGTTCCAAGCTTATCGGCGTTAACGCTCTCAGCGAGAACGTAGGCTGGGCTGCCGTTCTTGCCGAGTTCCTCACCAACGAACAGTCTCAGGCAAAGCGTTTCGAGCAGAGACAGCTTTCTCCCTCCAACCTTGTGGTATCCGAGCGTGACGATGTTAAGGCTAACATTGCCGGCGCCGCTTCCATGGAACAGGATAACTTCGGTTCTATTCAGGACGTAGGCGAGAAGTTCTGGGATCCTACCAAGACTCTCGGCGAGCTTTGCGCACAGAAGTCCTTGACAATCGGCGATACCGAAGGTATTCAGCAGGCTCTTGACACGGCTGTGGAAGGTATTACTGCGGCTATGTCTTAAGTTTGGCTTAAAAGCTTTAATTCCGGTCTTAACCACGATTTCGCAGGTTAATGAGCTGAAATAATCCATTATCAAAAGGCTCATATGCTTGTATATGAGCCTTTTTTATTTAGGGCGTATCTGAAAACAAAGCAATTTTGTATAATTTTGCTGAATGCGTGACGGATTCAAGGAAAAAAGTGCAGGAATAGTAAAGTATTCCGAGTATTTTTGACGCGGAAAGCGTCCGATGTCAGTAGAAATTGTGCTAATTGCGGCTTTTCAGATAGCCCCTGAATAAACACAGTATAAAACGGAAAAAAATAGTAAAGGCAGGAAACCCATATGGCTGCAACAACAAAAAAAACGAATAAAGTTTCCGACTTTTTTAAATCAATCGGCAATTATTTTGGAAGTTTTGCCGAGGCGGTAGCTAAGGGAGATATTTTCGTCAAGCTGTCGCTGATTTGGGCAGGCGCGGGCTATGCGAGAAGAAAACAGTTTATCCGTTCGCTTCTGGTAACGCTGTTTGAAGCGGCTGTTATCGCATACAGCGTATTGGTAGCGCCTCAGTACATTTCAAAATTTCATAATCTTGGTGAAGTTCAGATGGAAATGGTGTTTGATATAAATACCATGAAAAATGTACCGAATGATTATGACGACTCTTTCCAGATACTTTTGTTTTCCGTAATAAGCATAATTGTCTGGGCCGTATTCTTTTTCTTTTGGATAAGCAATGTCATTAACGCGTATAAGCTTCAGAGAAAAGCGGAAAAAGGCGAGCACATAAACACCTTTAAGGAAGATATCAGCGATTATCTGAATGAAAAATTCCATATCACACTGCTTTCCGTACCTGTTCTGGGAATTGTTCTTTTCAGCATAGTACCTATTTTTATCTTGATTCTGGTTGCCTTTACCAACTATGATCAGGAGCATATGGCGCCTACCGCTTTGTTTACGTGGACAGGACTTACAAACTTTATAAATCTGTTTGGCGGCGGCGGAATGACTGTTACTTTCGGTTATTCTTTTGTAAGAGTATTAGGCTGGACATTGGTGTGGGCGTTTTTTGCCACGTTTACCACTTATTTCGGCGGTATTCTTTTAGCCTTGTTCCTTAACAATAAACGCACTAAGCTTGCCAAGCTCTGGAGGTCGCTGTTTGTTGTAACCATTGCGGTGCCGCAGTTTGTATCCCTGCTTCTTGTAAGAAACTTTTTTGCCAATAACGGTATAGCCAATACTATGCTTGCAAATATCGGGGTTACGGAATTCCTGCAAAACATAGGGATGCTCAGTTACGATTATATACCGTTCCTATCTGCGCCGGGATGGGCGCATGTTACCATTATAATGGTAAACATCTGGATCGGTATACCGTATCAAATGCTTATTGCAACCGGCGTACTGTCGAATCTTCCCGCCGATCAGATTGAAAGCGCACGAATAGACGGCGCAAATGCGGGACAGATTTTCCGTCATATCACTATGCCGTATGTACTGTTTGTAACGGGTCCCGCCCTTGTGACGGATTTTGTAAAAAATATCAACAACTTTAATGTAATTTACCTGCTGACTCAGGACGTTTTTACTACTACCGACCAGTATCTTGCCAACAGCCAGGCCAAGGAGGTCGACCTGCTTGTAACATGGCTGTTCCGACTGACGCAGGAATACTACAACTACAAAATGGCGTCGGTCATCGGTATATGCGTATTCGTAATATGCGCCGTGTTTACGTTAGTTGCCTTTAACCTTATGACGGGCAAGGATAAAGAGGAGGTGTACAACTGATGACAAAAAAGGGAAAAGTAAAGCAGATTATAAAGGATATTTTAAGGCACGTTGTTATAGTACTGATGGTATCTTTTTGGCTTATCCCCATAATCTGGCTTGTCGCTACCTCATTCAGCGCTTATCCCGGCAGAAATATGTTTCATTTTTTCCCCGAAGAATGGTCGCTTCAGAACTATATCAATATCCTTAACCCCACATCTCACACGGTAAACTTTCCCATTTGGATGTGGAATACCTTTAAAATA
>CANDLP010000261.1 GCA_947385505.1 uncultured Clostridia bacterium | reverse complement strand
CCGAAGTATTTGAATTGTGGATTTTATCCACAATTCAAATGGTTATTAGTATAATAATATAGCAATCCAAAAAAAGTACCAATTACGCCAAAACGCAATTTTCCCGCAGACAAAAACAGTATTTACGCTTTATTGCGTATGCTGTTTCCGTCTGCGGGAAATTTATTATTGATTTTTATACTATTTGCAAATCATACTGCAAAAAAATTGAAAATTCAATCTGTTAAATGTTTTGCTCCTCAACAATATGATGTGCAATATCTACCTTAAGCTTGGAAATTTGATTTTCAAGCTGAACAGACTGTTCGCTGAGAACGGTACAAGCGGCGGCCGTTTCTTCGGCGGTAGCCGAGTTTTGCTGTACGACAGTGGAAATTTGTTCTATTCCTATCTTGATTTGCGTTATCGCGTCCGCTTGTTCCTCCGCCGCTAAAGAAATATCGCTTATGTATGAACTGGTTCTTTCCGAAAGCTCGGTAACTTCCTTCATAGTTACAGCGGTATTCTGGGCTATCTCCGTTCCCTTGTCCACTGCGTCTATGGTGGCGGTGATAAGCTCACCTGTTTGCTGCGCCGCTTCGCCGCTCTTCGCCGCCAAGCTTCTTACTTCGTCGGCAACCACAGCAAATCCCTTGCCCGCTTCGCCCGCTCTCGCCGCTTCAACGGCTGCATTAAGAGCAAGTATGTTTGTCTGGAAAGCTATATCGTCGATAGACTTAATAATATTCTGAATCTCATCGGATCTTTGCTTGATCTCGTCCATGGCTTTGAGCATATGCTCAACCTCGGTGTTCTGATACTCAATCTTTCCGGAGCTTTCCTTTGATATCTTATCGGCTTCCGCCGCGTTATCGGCGCTGCTCTGTACTTTATTGGTTATCTCGTTTATGGTAGCGGACAATTCTTCGATAGCTGCAGCCTGTCTTGTAGTGCCGTCCGCCAACATTTTTGAACCTTCGGCTATCTGATTAGAACCGGTCATAACGTCGTTGGAGGACTGACCGATAGCGCCTATAACTTCGGTAAGAGAATTCTCTATTTTCTCAAAGCAGCGGTTGATTTCGGAAAAATCACCCAAATATTGCAGCGCCGGCTCTACCGTAAAGTCTCCGTCAGCCATTCCGAGAAGTACATGGTTTATATCCTGTACATATTCGCCCAAAGTCTTTACGGTAAATTCAAGATTGCGCATAAAATCGCCTATTTCGTCGTTGCCGTATTTGTGTTCCTGTCCGTCCATGCTAAGATCGCCCTTGGACATATTTGAAGCCAGTCTCTCCGCCTCTTTAATGGGCTGAAGCACAGACTTTGACAGCAGGGAGCCTATAAGGATAATAGAGAGAATAGAAACTACCACCGCAACGGAAACAGCTATGATTATCATAGTAATCTGAAGCTGCTCCGCATGAGCGGAAGAGCTTCCCGAAAAGAAGGCGCCCGCTATTTTTCCGTTAACATCATTAAACGGCAGGTAATGAACGTAGTGATCCTGCCCGTCCAATACCGCCATACCGTTATAGGGCTCGCCCTTTGAAATAACCTCGGCGGCAACATAAGAGGGCATTTCGGTGCCTACAGCTCTGTTGCCGGACTGATCCATAAGAGTAGTGGCAAAACGTACTTTTCCGTTAAATATAGTCAGTTCGGCGTCTACCTCGGATTTTATTTGATCCAGCCACTCGTCACGGTTCAGATACATTCCCACGACCACGGCTCCGCCGTCGCTGAGAGGTCTTACCGACTGTATGGTTATTCCCGCGGAGGAATCGGAAACAAAGCCGCTGTAACCGTTGGCTCCGACCTTGCTTAAATTAAAGTCGGAAAGTATGTAGTTGTCAGACTGCATTTTTACAGTTCCGTCGCTGTTTAATACCGCTGTAAAATCATATTCGGTTTCCATTTCCACATCCCATAATTCGGCAATGGAAGCTGCATCATCATCAAAAGTTATTCCGATATTTTCCATGTCCTGCATTATAAGATCCATCCGCTTCTGTTCCTCTTCAAGGCGGTGCTGGAGAATCTTAAGACCGGATTCCGAGTGACTCATCATCAGCGTGTCGGTATTTGAACTCGATGTGAATATAATTATTGTGCTTATAAGCCCCGACGCCAGGACTATGCAGACAATAATTGTGATAAGAAGCTTGCGCCCTATTCTTGTGGTCATTTTTTTAATCTCCTTATAAGATTTGCAATTATACTGATCCCTTTTTGAACGGCGGGATTAGCGTTTCGGGTGCAATCCCATTTTGAACTGTGGGTATTGCGTCAGTTCAAAATGGGATTGGCAATAAAACTCTATACAGCGGTCGCACTAAGCGAGTTTAAGAATTTTAATTTAATTTTATCATTACACTCGAAAAATGTCAATAAATAAATTTAACAAATATTTAATCATATTTTTTATATCTTAACAAATATGTGCATATATGCTCCAAAGCAACTCTTAACCTGCGGGAATACGCTTTTATGCTAACAGACACACCACCGTCACTTCGGTTTCGGAGACAATGTCTTCTGGAACTATATTTATTTTTGCGGCGCATCTGAGCGGCTCCGCACCGCCCGCCGCGCCGCGGAAAAGAGTCGGGGATACAAAATCGGATTCACGGCTGCCGAAGGAAATACTCAAAATATCTCCCGGTTTCATTTCCGCCGCCGAAGCGATAACCTCGGCTTTATGCAAGGCGTCTTTTACCGCCTTTTCCAAAAGAATATCCGAAAGAGCGTCTTTATCTTTTACGGTAAATCCTATATGAAACGCGGGCGCGGCTTTTTCACATGAAGTTATGGCATTTATTACGCTGTCCAGACGTTGAGAGTCCAACTCAAATTCAAGCTTCAGGTCACGGCTCAGCGAATAGCCGATAAACTGTCTTATCCACTTATTATCCGCTGTCGGACAATTTTCGTATTCGGTGTTGAGCGTGAAATCCGAGGTTTTTATGTCCTTTTCCTCAAATCCCGCTTTTATAAGAGCGTTTATAAGCTCCGAAGTCTTTTCCGATTCGGCGGCGGTAAGGGCGGAATAATTTTTGTCCTTTGCCGATACGGTACAGGAAACTGTGATTAAATCGGGGGGAGCCGATATCTTCCCTCTGCCCGTTACGGTTATGGTTTTAGTATTCGCGTCGTTAAAATTGTTCATATTTATAATGTTCCTTTCATTGTATTTGTCAAATATAAAGCGGGCGCTTATATCCGCCGAAAACGGACAACGTCGTTTCCCGCTTCAGAAAAGCCCCGCTCTGTTTATATTTTTATATCGTTAAATTATTTTCATCCGCATTATCCGCTTTTTGTTCCAGCGTAAACTTGCCTATCATACTATTCATAACCTGAGACTGGCTTGAAAGCTCTTCCGCGGTAGCTGCGTTTTCTTCGGAGGTTGCCGAGGTGGTCTGAACAACCGTAGATATCTGATCAACGCCTAAAGTTACCTGTTCAATGGCCTCCGACTGTTGTTCGGTAGCATTGGAAATATCGTCCAGCATAGCTACGATATTATCCACACTTTCCACAGTGCGCATTAAAGCCTCGGCTGTCTCGTTTACCAATAATATTCCCTTTTGTACCGCCTGCTGCGATTCGCCTATAAGCACGGAAGTGTTCTTTGACGCGTTGGCGGATTTGGAAGCAAGGCTTCTTACCTCGGAAGCGACCACCGCGAAGCCCTTGCCCGCGTCTCCCGCTCTTGCCGCTTCAACAGCGGCGTTCAGGGCGAGAATATTGGTCTGGAACGCAATGTCTTCAATGGTTTGTATAATGTCGCTTATCTTGTCGGAGGTCGTATTGATTTCCTGGATAGCCTCAATAAGCTCCTTCATCTTGTGACTGCTTTCGTCCATATCTTCGCCGGCTCTGTGAGCGTTTTCATTGGCCTTGCGCGTTGTGTCGGCATTGTTGCGGATATGTCCCGAAATATCGGTAATGGTTGCCGCCAGTTCCTGAACGGAGCTTGCCTGTTCGGTTGCTCCCTGGCTCAGCGAGGTGGAGCTTGCCGCTACCTGATCCGCGCTTACCGCTACCTGATCCGCGGACTGTGAAATACCTATAAGGGTATCCCTGAGGGACTTTTGTATGGATTTCATGGAGGTTTCGATCGCTACGAAATCTCCTTTATATTGGCGCGTCATTTCAACCGTAAAATCGCCGTCCGCCATATGTCCTAAATGTCCAGACACGTCCCCGACCACATCCGAAAGCCGTGAAATAGTGGTATCGAGAGCGACAACAAGATCAGATATTTAGATCGGAAGAGCACACGTCTGAACTCCAGTCACGGAGCGTCA
>CANDLP010000260.1 GCA_947385505.1 uncultured Clostridia bacterium | reverse complement strand
CCTGCTGCGTTAAAATTTTTTGAAATATGATAATATTCCTGCAAAATTTTGCCTTACAGGCGACAAAATTTTGCTCGTAAATATGCATACTGATTTTATGTGAACACACTCTAAACGTAACGGTTCTGTTTGTTATACTGTTCAACAATAAAAATTATCTTGAAAAAAACCAAAATTTATGCTATACTTTAAGAAAACAATCGGAAATGAGGGAACAAAAAATGAAAAACAACATTACCGAAAAAATTGAAGGCGGAAACACCTATTTAGGAATAGAGTTCGGTTCGACGCGCATAAAAGCCGTTCTTACCGATGATACCTTTACTCCCGTGGCAAGCGGCGGACATACATGGGAAAATAAGCTTGAAAACGGTTATTGGACATACTCCTTAGGGGATATTCATAAGGGGCTTAAAAGCTGTTACGCAGATCTTAAAAATGACGTAAAGAAAAAATACGGCGTAACCCTCACTACCTTCGGCGCAATGGGAATATCCGGAATGATGCACGGCTATATGCCTTTTAATGAAAAAAACGAGCTGCTTGTGCCCTTCCGTACATGGAGAAATACTACCACGGAACAGGCGGCGTGCGAATTAAGCGGGCTTTTCTCTTTCAATGTTCCTCAGCGCTGGAGTATTGCGCATTTATATCAGGCGATATTGAACAATGAGGATCATGTTAAGGATATTTCATATATAACCACCTTAGCGGTGTATGTGCATTATCTTCTCACGGGAGAAATGGCGGCGGGCGTCGGAGAAGCTTCCGGAATGTTTCCGGCGGAGGGTATAGGCTACAATAAATCCATGATGGAAAAATTCCGCGGTCTTATCAGAAATAAAGGATATAAGTGGGATATTGAGAAAATATTGCCCGCCGTTAAAAAGGCGGGGGAGCAATGCGGGGTATTGACCGAAAGCGGTGTTAAATTTTTGGACGCCGACGGCGATCTTAAGGCTGGTGTTCCTTTCTGTCCCCCGGAAGGGGACGCGGGAACCGGTATGACCGCAACCGACAGCGTACTGCCCGAAACGGGAAACATTTCGGGAGGCACCTCAATTTTCTCAATGCTTGTGCTTAATAAACCTCTTAAGGGAGTGTATAAAGAGATTGACGTAGTATCTACGCCCGACGGATCGGACGTGGCGATGATCCACTGCAATAACTGCTGTTCGGAGCTGGACGCCTGGGTAAAGCTGTTCGGTGAATTTGCTTCTCTTACGGGAAAGGAGATTGACAAATCGGAGCTTTATTCTCTTCTATATAAAAACGCTATGAAAGGCGATGTAAGCGGAGGAGGAGTTACGGCTTACAACTTCCTTTCGGGCGAGCCGGTTGCGGGTGTGGAAAAAGGCAAGCCTATGTATTTCAGAACCCCTGACGGTGAATTTAATCTGGCTAATTTCTTCCGCGCGGAATTGATGACAGCTCTGGCGGCATTGAAAATGGGAAACGATATACTCTTTGATAAGGAAAATGTGAAAGCTAAGAGATTTGCCGCGCACGGAGGATTGTTTAAGGTTGAGGGAGCGGCTGATATGCTTACGGCTGACGCTATGAATGTGCCTATTACCGTTATGACTACGGCGGGAGAAGGCGGAGCTTGGGGAATGGCGCTGTTGGCAGGTTTTATGAAAGCCGGAAACGGTGAAGAGCTTGCGGAGTTTCTCGGAAACAGAGTGTTTAAGAACGCGGAAAAGAGGATAGTCGAGCCTGAAAAAGATGGCGTTGAAGGATTTAGGGAGTATATGAAGAGATTTGTCAGCGGGCTTGAAGCGGAAAACGCGGCAGGAAGAGTATAATTTTAACAAACACCTTAGAAAGGAACTAAAACAATGTTAGAAGATTTAAAGCAACGTGTATACGAAGCCAGCCTTTTGCTTCCCAAACACAATTTAGCCATATTCACATGGGGCAATGCCTCCGAAATAGACCGTGAAAGCGGTATTTTCGCGATTAAACCGTCCGGCGTGGACTACGAAAAAATGACACCGAACGATATGGTGCTGTTGAACCTCGACGGGGAGGTTGTAGAAGGAAAATACAATCCTTCAAGCGATACTCCTACCCACCTTGAATTATACAAGGCTTTTAAAAACATCGGCGGAGTAGTTCATACCCATAGCCGCTGGGCGACCTCCTTTGCACAGGCGGGAATCGGCATCCCCGCGTTAGGCACCACCCACGCCGATTATTTTTACGGCGAAATTCCCTGTACCAGAGCTATGAAAAGCGATGAAATCAAAGGAGAATATGAAAAGGAAACGGGAACGGTAATAATCGAAGCCTTTAAAAATACCGACCCTATGTCTATCCCCGCGGCGCTGGTAAAAAGCCACGGTCCGTTTACTTGGGGAACAAGCGCCCAAGACGCCGTACATAATGCGGTTGTCCTTGAAGAAGCCGCTTTTATGGCCTATCATGCGCTTACTCTTAACAGAGAATTGTCATCTATGGATAAAGCGCTTATGGATAAGCACTATCTGAGAAAGCACGGTGCAAACGCTTATTATGGGCAAAAGTGAAAAAAGGACTTATTTTAGCCTATATAGCCGCGGGGCTGCTGTTTTTGTCGGGCGCTGCCGGCACATATATGCTGTTAAAACCCAAAGAAGCAAACGCCGTTCAGATTCTCAGAGATGATGAAATACTGTATACTATTGACTTAAATAACGAGGACAGCCGATTTATAAGGATTGATTACGGGGACAGCTATAATGTTGTGGAAATAAAGGATGGACGAATAAGAGTCAAGGAAGCGGACTGTAAGGACAATATCTGCGTAAGAACGGGGTGGCTTTCTTCCTCTGCTCCGATTGTCTGTCTGCCCAATCATCTGGTGATAAAATTTGCTTCGGCAAGCGGGGAGATCGACGCAGTGGCAAGGTAAAGGGGCATGGTAAAAAGGGACACTCTATATAATGAATAAAAAAATACGCCGCCTGACCGAGCTTGCGCTGCTTACGGCGGCAGCGCTGATTATTTTTGTGGTGGAGCTGCAAATTCCCAACCCTTTTCCGATTGCGGGAGTGAAATTGGGGCTGGCGAACATAATAACGGTATATTCTGTTTATCGTTATAAATGGAGCGAATCGGCGCTGATGCTGTTAGCGCGGATATTGTTGGGAACGCTGTTTTCCGCAAATCCCTCCGCCATTTTTTACAGTCTTGCCGGCGGTATTTTTTGCCTGGCGGGAATGCTCCTGCTGAAAAATATCATACCGATAAGCCGCTTATGGCTGTGCAGTGTTTTTGGCGCGGTTTTGCATAATCTTGGGCAGCTGACGGCGGCTTCGTTTATAATGAAAACTTCCGCCGTATGGTTATATTTTCCGCCGTTGGTTTTATGCGGCTGTATCGCGGGAGCATTGACCGGTCTTGCGGCTCAGCTTATATTAAAAAGGACGGAAAAATATAAATAAAAAACGACGGACTCTTTGCCTGCTAAGACGCTTTATGCAACAAAGTTTTTCGATGTTATGATTCTTAAACGGCGCCCAAATTTCCCATAGCGAAATAAAACAAACCGGATTTTACGGAGGCAACGAAAATGAAATTGAAAAATCCTATGTTGGTAGTAACGGATATAGACAAATCGGTTGAATTTTATAAAAAGGTTTTCGGGTTTCATGTGATTATGGATTTCGGAGCAAATAAAACTCTAACAGGCGGTTTAGCTTTGCAAACGGCTGAAACATACAAAGAATTTATTGATAAAAGAGATGTTGCTTTTGGCGGCAACAACTTTGAAATTTACTTTGAAGAAGATGATTTTGATAAGTTTGCCGATAAGCTTAAAGAATACGATATCGAATATGTTCACCCGATTATAGAGCATTCATGGGGACAGCGTGTTGTTCGCTTCTATGACCCCGATAAACACATTATCGAGGTTGGAGAAAACATGAAAACAGTATGTAAGCGTTTCTTGGATAGCGGTATGACGCCGGAACAGGCTGCAAAGCGTATGGACGTGCCTATGAAGTTTATCAATGCTTGTATGCGATAAATTCCGATTTATACAAGGGCTGAGATATTTCCGGCAATTAAAAGTCTTTCTTGCTGTGTACTCAAAAAAATATTCACCGAAAGCGGATATACGATCAAATGAAAAAAATCCCGAAAATAACGCTTCCCTTTTTAACTGCTCTTTTTCTCCTTTTAATCCCTTCGTGTGCACCAACAACATCTGTTTATCAAACCGGTTTTATTGCTATGGACACATACGTTTCCCTTACCGTTTACGGAAAAAACGCCGAAACCGCGGCTAAGGCGGCAAAAGAGGAAGTTGTGCGCAT
>CANDLP010000259.1 GCA_947385505.1 uncultured Clostridia bacterium | reverse complement strand
TTCAGACGTGTGCTCTTCCGATCTCTATAAGCGCGTCGGTAGGGAAGTCGGTAACATATGAAGCCATACCGCCGTTTTTCAGCGCTTCTATAACAGCGGCGTCGTCCACAAGCTCCCCGCGGGCAAAATTAAGTATACGCACATTCTTTTTCATGGAAGAAATAGTCTCGGCGTTTATCATATGCTTTGTATCGGGAGTCAAAGGAACGTGAACGGTAATATAATCACAGTTTTCAAATATTTCCTTATTTGATTTTACGTACTTTACTTTGGTGGAAAGGTGAAGCGCGCCGACCACGGAAAGATACGGATCAGCGCCGTATACCTCCATTCCCAGATTAACGGCTGCGTTTGCCACAAGCGCGCCGATTGCTCCCAAACCGATAACGCCCAGTTTTTTGCCCTTGATTTCAGGTCCCGCAAACTGGCTTTTGCCCTTCTCAACTAATTTTCCTACCTCGTCGCCCTTACCCTTAAGCGTTTTCGCCCAGTCTATTGCGGCGGATACCTTTCGTCCCGATATAAGGAGAGCGGCTATAACCAATTCCTTTACGGCATTGGCATTGGCTCCGGGAGTATTGAAAACAACAATTCCTTTTTCACTGCACTTATCAATAGGTATATTATTTGTGCCCGCTCCCGCTCTTGCAATGGCGAGCAGATCATCGCCAAGCTCCATTTCGTGCATTGAGGCGGAGCGCACAAGTATGGCGGCTGGATTTGAAATATCCTCGCCGATATTATACTTGCTTTTGTCCATTAAATCGGTGCCGCAGGAGGCGATCTTATTCAGGGTTTGTATATTATACATTTTATTGCCATTCCTTTCAACTGCATTATTTCAATTATTCAAATCAGGAATTTTCTTCTTCAAACTTCTTCATGAAGCTTACCAAAGCTTCACAGCCCTCAATTGGCATAGCGTTGTAAACGGAAGCTCTCATACCGCCTACCGAACGGTGACCCTTGATGTTTACAAAACCGTTTTTCTTTGCCTCCGAAACGAATTTTGCGTCAAGTTCTTCATTTCCTGTTACAAAGGGAATATTCATAAGCGAACGGTCGGCTCCCTGTACGGTGGCTTTAAACATCTTGCTTTCGTCTAAGAAGTCATAAATTACCTTGGCTTTCTTTTCGTTTAACTCCTTCATTGCCGAAAGACCGCCTTTACCTTTGATCCATTCTAAAACAAGACCCAAAATATATATAGCGTAAGTGGGCGGAGTATTGAACATAGAACCGTTGTCCACATGAGTCTTGTATTGAAGCATTGTGGGCACTTTGCTGTCCTCCGGGAACTCATGAACAAGATCTTCGCGGATAATTACCACGGTAAGACCGGCAGGACCCATATTCTTCTGTGCACCCGCATATATAAGACCGAATTTGCTTACGTCAATAGGCTCGGAAAGTATGCAGGAAGACATATCGGCTACCAAAGGAACATTGCCTGTTTCCGGAAGCTTAGAAAATTTTGTTCCGTAAATAGTGTTGTTGAGACAGATATGAAAATAATCTGCGTCCTTGTCAAATTTACTTTCATCAAGCTGTGGTATATAAGAGAAGGTTTTATCTTTAGAGGAAGCAACCGCGTTGGCTGTTCCGAATCTCTGAGCTTCCTTATAAGCTTTGGTTGCCCATTGTCCGGTTACCACAAAATCCGCTTTTCCTTTCACCATAAGGTTCATGGGGATCATAGCGAACTGCATTGAAGCGCCGCCCTGAAGGAACAGTACTTTATAGTTGTCGGGAATATTCATTACTTCGCGCAGGGAAGACTCACAGGCGTCGATAATCGCCTGATACTCTTTTGAACGGTGGGACATTTCCATTACAGACTGCCCCGATGAACCGTATTCGAGCATTTCCTCTGCCGCTTTTTTAAGCACATCTTCCGGTAACATTGCCGGACCCGCACTGAAATTGTAAACTCTCATTATTGCTGCCTCCAAATTTTTTCATGTTATGACATTTTTTCTTTTAAAAAACTGCTTTACTTATTATAATTTAATTCGCTAAAATTGTCAAGGAAAAAAAGGGTTTTTTTAAAATTTTATGCAAATCGGCGAAAGTTTAGGCGATTTTTTCGGATATAATGTACCGTATAACATGAATATTTTTAGCCGGAAGAAAAAAATAAGCTTTATAACTTGTATTTGGATTTTTTTTATGATATAATTTATTTGATTATGTGAAAAAATGTTAAAAACGGCAGAAATCACCTTATGTTGTTTTTGTTTTAAAATTGTATTAGAAAATGGAGTTCATTTAATGGCAAACAATAATTACGGCGACAACAGTATAGTTTCACTTAAGGGACCGGATCAGGTCAGAAAAAGACCCGCGGTAATATTCGGCTCGGACGGTATTGAGGGCTGTGAGCACTCGGTGTTTGAAATTCTCTCCAATTCCATTGACGAAGCGCGCGAGGGATACGGGAGAAGGATAGTTATAACAAAATTCCTCGATCTTTCCATTGAGGTGGAGGACAACGGAAGAGGAATTCCCATTGATTACAACAAAAACGAGGAAAAATATAACTGGGAACTGGCATACTGCACACTGTATGCCGGCGGAAAGTACAATAACAACAGCGGCGACAATTATTCCTTTGCTCTCGGTCTGAACGGCTTGGGACTTTGCGCTACACAATTTTCCTCGGAATATATGGAAGTAGTCAGCGACAACGGCACATGGCAATATTCGCTGAGCTTTAAAAAAGGTTTCAACGTGACTCTTGAGGAAAATAAAAAAGGGTTCATAAAGACAAAATCCACGGGAATTACAGGAACAAAAACCAAGTGGAAACCCGATCTGGACGTTTTTACACAAATTGATATTTCCGACAATTACTATTTTGACGTGTTAAGACGGCAGGCTATTGTTAACGACGGTCTGGAATTTGTTTTCAGAAAAGAAAAAGCGGACGGGGAGTTTGAGGAGCATATTTTCTGCTACAAAAACGGGATTGACGATTACCTTGACGAGTTGGTAGGAGAAAACGCGCTTACAGTACCTCAGCACTGGCAGGCACAGAAAACAGGCCGCGACCGAGATGATAAGCCCGAATACAAAGTAAAGCTGAAAACAGCTTTTGTATTCTCCAATAAAATAAGGCTGATAGAGCATTATCACAATTCCAGCTGGCTGGAACACGGGGGAAGCCCTGATAAGGCGATGCGGCAGGCATTTGTGTACCAGATCGACGCATATCTGAAAAATAACAATAAGTATCAGAAAAACGAGAGCAAAATAACATTCAGCGATATTGAGGACAGCTTAGTGTTTGTTTCCTCAAACTTTTCCACTCAGACAAGCTATGAAAACCAGACCAAGAAGGCTATCAATAATAAATTTATTCAGGAAGCAATGTCCGATTGGCTCAAGCACAATCTTGAAGTGTATTTTATAGAAAATCCCGACGAGGCTGTTCGTATATGTGAACAGGTGTTAGTGAACAAGCGATCAAGGGAAAACGCTGATAAAATGCGGCAGAATCTCAAAAAGAAGCTTGAAGGGAGCATTGACTTAAGCAACCGCGTAGAAAAGTTTGTGGATTGCCGCAGCAAGGACATTGCCAGAAGAGAGCTGTATATAGTGGAGGGCGATTCGGCGCTGGGTTCGGTAAAACTTGCCCGTGATTCGGAGTATCAGGCGATAATGCCGGTAAGAGGTAAAATATTGAACTGTCTTAAGGCGGGGTATGACAAAATATTCAAGAGCGAAATAATTACAAACCTTCTTAAAGTTCTTGGCTGTGGCGTTGAGGTTCAGAGTAAAGCCAATAAAGAGCTGTCCAACTTCTCCTTGGATAACTTAAGGTGGAACAAAGTGGTCATATGTACCGATGCCGATTACGACGGATACCAGATACGGACGCTTATTCTAACGATGCTGTACAGGCTGACCCCGACCCTTATACAGGAGGGCTGTGTTTATATCGCCGAATCTCCTTTGTATGAGATAGAGTGTAAGGATCAGACCTATTTCGCCTATACCGAAGCGGAAAAAAACCGTATTTTAAATGAAATTGAAGGTAAAAAATACAGCATTCAGCGATCAAAAGGTCTCGGAGAAAACGATCCGGAAATGATGTCGCTTACCACAATGAATCCGGACACAAGGCGGCTTATAAAAGTAATGCCGTCGAACGTTGAAGCCACGCAGGAAATGTTCGATATGCTTCTCGGCGATAATCTGGCTGCAAGAAAGGATTTTATATCCAAATACGGCAGCAGATATCTTGACGCTATTGATAGATCGGAAGAGCGTCGTGTAGGGAAAGAGTGTGCACGGACGTGGG
>CANDLP010000258.1 GCA_947385505.1 uncultured Clostridia bacterium | reverse complement strand
GATGACGCTCCGTGACTGGAGTTCAGACGTGTGCTCTTCCGATCTAACTGAAAGGACATTATAAACCTGCCGAGAGGGTCACATTCGTCTGTTTACACCTCAGACTGCACCGCGAAGTATTTCCTCAAATTCTCCGTCGTCATCGCCGTCGTCTTCGATGTTTCTTACATAAGGATTCTTGCTGCTGCCTTCATAATTCTGCTGTTCTGCCCTGCCGTCCTGCTCTGCGCTGTACACTACCTGGTACTTTTCAAGCTGCGTTCCCTGATCTCTCATGCTTTCCTGAACGCTTTCCACTCTTGAAGCAAGGATAGACGCAGTTTCCCTGTTTTCCGCCGAAATGGTTACGCTAAGTTTACCCGCGTTTTCCACCAGCTTAATGGAGATCTTTCCCAAGGTTTCCGGATTAAGAGTTACCATCAATGTGGTTTCCTGTCCTTTTTCGGGGATATTGGCCAGAATCTGATTCACAACCTGAGTGATTACCCTGTTAACCGCTCCGCCGGTGGGAAGGCTTCTCGGAATAGGCGCTTCAACGGCTTTTGTGGAAACAAACTTTACATCGGAGAAGGATATGTCTTTCTCCTCGCTTTCGCTTCTGCGGTTGTTTGCGAAACCTGCGGATTGCTCGGATTCTTCCTCCTCTTGAGGGGGAAGCTCCCTTTCTTTCCTTTTAAGCCCGAAAAGCCGCGCAAGCTCATCAAACTCGCTTTCGGAAGTTTCCTCGGTTTTCTCTGCGCTTTGACTTACACCGTTTACGATTGTCGGCTCGGTTTTCTCTTCTTTCATTGTCTTAAGAGTCCGCTTAGCGTCATTGTAAACATTTACGGCTATCTGTCCGTACAGTTCACTTTCCG
Organism: uncultured Clostridia bacterium; assembly: GCA_947385505.1. Classification (GTDB taxonomy): domain Bacteria; phylum Bacillota; class Clostridia; order Oscillospirales; family Ruminococcaceae; genus Ruminiclostridium_E. The sequence continues at coordinate 3,463 of CANDLP010000258.1, read as the reverse complement.
CTTTGTCAAAAGGAATGTCCGTTAACTGCACTTCAGTCTCAAGTCCCTCAGGTAAAGAGGATTCCGTAAATTTAACAGACGCTTCCGGCGCTTCATTTCCTTCCGCTTTTGTTAAAACGGGTGAAAGAACAGCTTCTTTAGCCGAAGAGTAAGTTTTTGTGAAAATTTGATCATTAGCGGAAACAACGGGGTTTTCAACCACGATTTCGTTGCTTGCTCCCGATAATTCAAAAGTTTCAGACACATCATTCGTTTTGGCAAACGACAAAACCGTATCATTCGCAGAATGATTTCCGTATGCGCCATTGAAAAGGGAAGCGCTTTCAGATTGATTTTCTCCTATCGGCATTACTTGCTCGGAAACATATGACAATTCAGGCTGCTTCGCTTCAATAGTAACATTTTGTGCCGATCGGCTTGATCCGTTTAACGCGGCAACGATAGGTTCTGATACCAAAGCCCCGCCTAATGCCGTTTCCGCTTCGCCCACGATTGAAGAGCCCGCAAACTGCGGTTCAAAGGCATTTACCTGAACAGCCGCTTCGGAATCCGTATCAACACCGATATTGATATCCGTCACTGCGCCTGCCGCTTTATTGCCGACCGACTGTGTATGTACGGGGGGGATAACCGGATCTGTACCTGCTTCTTCGCGCCTATCCAAACTGAGTTGTTCGGGATAAAGCTTATTCTCCGCCGCTTTCACCGCAAAACCTGCCGGATTATCGGAATTTTCCGCCGCAGCGGTTTCGTTCACATTGAGGAAGTAATTTCCAACAAACGCCGCTTCGCTCTGTGCCGCCTGACCGCTTATTTCAGCGTTTTTCTCCGCATTCTCAAGCATATTTTCAACAATCTGCATGAGCGCTCCGCCCAGATTTTCCTCGTCCTCCTCATTATCGGAGCCAAAGGATGAGTCCTTATCGGTTTTGCCGTTAATACTGTCCACAAACTTCAAAAGGAACAACAGAAGCTTTTCTTCAAACTCTTCCCGGTTCTTCTCAGGATCGTTCAGCTCCTTAAAGGCTTTCAGCATCGCGTTAGCCAAAGCTTCCTCAGCCTGTTCCAAGAGAGACTTGTCTTCCTTTTGAAGTGTGTCGGAGTCTTGCTTTAAGGCTTTGCCGTCCGTTTCTTCAGCCGCTTTTTCAGCTTCGGGCTGTTTTATGCCCTTAAGCTGTTCAAGCTCTTTCACGGTCGCTTCGTCAACCTTTACGTTTCCGCCGGCCGATATCGCATCGGAGACATCTTCTGATTTTTCAGCGCCGCCGCTTGTATCCCTATCCGGTTTAGAAGCTGTATTTTCCGCTTTGTTCGCTCCAGTGCCATTCGCAGGATTAACAGCTTTTTTATCCGCTGACGCTCCTGCATCTGTCACCGCAGCGCCCGTTTGTTTAAGGCTTTCCATAAATCCTGCCGAAGGCTTGCTGCCGGTGGACGGGTTTTGAGTCTGCTTGGTCTGCTGATTTAAAATAAAGCCGTTAGCTATACTGATATCCGTCAAGATCGTACCTCCTTTCGTATAAAATATTTATTGAAAAAGGACTTTCGCCCTGTTTCAAGCTTTTTTGCATAATACAAGCTCATAAACAGCCACAATAATAATTATACACTTTTTTGTATAAAAAGTCAACAAATTTCAATCAAAAAAATATATCATTTAACTAAAAAAATCTGATACGAACAAAAGAAATTTGTTTAAGTCGCAAATGTTCACTGCTTAGCCGCAGCGGTCTGTTTTTTGCCGCCGAAAAATTCTTCAATAAAACTCTCGTTTTCTTTAGTCTCCTGCTCGCGGTACTCCTCAAGCTGGTGCTCCTCCAGCTTCTCAAGCTTTTTTACCTCTTTGGTTGCTTCCAGCACATCCTCAAGCTTTTTTTCTATCTCAATATTTTTATCGGCTATCTGGCGGCGTTTTAACTCAAGATCCTGCTTTCTCAGAGTGAGAAAGCGGTTGGCGACGGATATTTCATTCGGAAAAGCGCCTCTTCGGTATATTCTTCTCAGTTCATCCGTCTTTGCAGAAATAGCTTTTTTTATTTCTTCTTCTTCCTCACGAAGCTGAACAAGCTCCGCCCGAAGCGCCGCCAGATCGTTTTTTTCCATTTCCTCCAGCTGCATTCGGTACTGCTTTATTCGGTCGAGAGTGAACTGAAACTTCTTCATTCTTTAGGATCATTCCTTTCCTTATTAGGAAATGCTTATGCCTAATTCTATATTACAGTCTAAACAATATATCCGGTCATTTATTTAAGAACCTGTCTTCACAAGATTTATCCTAAAAACAGCATAAAAATCGGTTTTATTGCACCGATTCCTTTAGAAGCCTTATAGTATCGGTCAGATCAAAGGATTCGTCCACGGCTTGTGTAAGAAATCCGTTTATCTTGTCTATTTTTGAGATAGCTTCGTCAAGCTTAGGGTTGGTGCCGCTTTTATAAGCGCCTATGGCTATAAGGTCATAGTTGGAGTTGTAAAGGGCAAGAAGATTTCTGAGCTTAGCCGCCGCGTCCTTATGCCCCTTATCACAGATAATGCTCATAAGACGGCTTATGCTGGGAAGTATGTCTATGGCCGGGTAATGGTTCTGCGCCGCCAATTTTCTGGAAAGCACTATGTGTCCGTCGATAATACCTCTCACTGTATCGGAAATAGGCTCGTTGGTATCGTCGCCCTCCACAAGTACGGCGTAAATCCCGGTAATACTCCCTCCCTCAAAGCAGCCGGCTCTTTCAAGCAACTTAGGCATATCGTTATATATCGAGCTTGTATATCCCCTCATTATAGGAGGCTCGCCGATGGAAAGCCCCACATCTCTTTTTGCCATAGCAAAGCGGGTAAGGTTATCCATCATCAACAAAACGTCCTTACCCTGCTGCATAAAATATTCCGCTATAGCTGTAGCGGTTTGAGGGCATTTGCTTCTCATCATAGCGGGCTGATCGCTGGTAGCAACCACTACAACCGAACGCTTCATGCCTTCCTCGCCCAGATCGTTTTCTATAAATTCCCTTACCTCACGGCCACGCTCGCCTACAAGCGCGATAACGTTAAGATCGGCCTTTACCTTTTTGGCTATCATACCCATAAGGGTACTCTTACCCACTCCTGAACCCGCAAAGATCCCGATTCGCTGACCCTTGCCCAGAGTGCACAATCCGTCTATCGCCTTTACGCCCAGTTCGAGGGGTTCCGCTATCTTAGGCCGCGCCAAAGGATTGACGGGTATTCCCGAAATAGGCATTTCATCGGTATATTCGATCTCTCCGCCGTTGTCCAACGGATTTCCTATTGCGTCGACAATACGTCCCACAAGGGCGTTTCCCGTTTTCACCATAAGCTGCTTGCCGGTGTTATCGACTATGCTTCCGGGACCGATGCCCTCGATATCGGTATAAGGCATAAGAAGAACCTTATCCAGATCGGAAGAGCGTCGTGTAGGGAAAGAGTGTGCACGGACGTGGGG
>CANDLP010000257.1 GCA_947385505.1 uncultured Clostridia bacterium | reverse complement strand
AATCCACAATTCAAATACTTCGGCGAAGCCGAAGTACCGCCGAAGGCGGCGGTTATTTAAGTTCAATACAATAACTGAGGTAGCTTTGCTCCCTCACCATGCCGCTTTTGCGGCATTGCATTTAAAAAATAGTTTATCTATTTTTAAATGGTTATTTGTATTAAATTTAATTAGTACAGCAACAATCCCATTTTGAACTGCGGGTATTACGTCAGTTCAAAATGGGATTATTATTACACCTTATCAGTATCATTTCAATTCAGTGGCTGCCTTGTCCGCATGCTCCAGCGCAGCTGTCAGCGCTTTTGCCGAAGCTGTAAGCTCTCTTTGCTCCGTTCCGCTCAGCGGAATTTCCAGCACTTTTTCAACCCCCTGCGCCCCCACAACGGAGGGTATGCTAAGACACATGCCTTCTATCCCATACTCCCCGTTCAGTAAAGTTGAAACCGGCAAAATTGAATGCTCGTCTCTCGAAATACTTTCGGCGATTTTAGCTACTGCCATAGCTATACCGTAGTATGTCGCTCCCTTTCGCTGTATGATCTCGTATGCGCTGTCCCTTACCTCCGTATAAATCCTTTGCGTGGTAACTTTGTAATGTGCAATTCCTCTTAGCTCACAGAAATGGTCAAGATCGATTCCCGAAACGTTTGCTCCGCTCCATACCGCAAGCTCGCTGTCGCCGTGTTCACCGATAATAACAGCGTGAACGCTTCTCGCGTCAACATCAAGGCTTCTTCCTATAAGATACTTAAGGCGCGCTGTGTCAAGCACCGTTCCTGATCCTATAACCCTCTTCGGGGAAAATCCCGACATTTTGATCGCCGCGTAGGTGAGAATATCCACGGGATTGGTAACTACCATTAAAATGCCCTTACAGTTTCTTTTCTTTATTTCGGGTATGATCTGCGAAAAAATAGCCAGATTTTTATCTATAAGGTCCAGTCTTGTTTCGCCCGGCTTCTGATTCGCTCCTGCGGCAATTATAATAAGCGCCGCATCCGTAATGTCGTCATAATCCCCCGCGTATATTTCCATAGGCGCGCTGTAAGGTAAGCCGTGGCTTATATCCAAAGCTTCTCCCTCGGCTTTTTTACGGTCCCTGTCAAGAAGCACCATTTCCGAAAAGATACTCCTTTGCATAAGGGTAAAGGCTATTGACGCCCCCACAAAACCGCAGCCTATTACAGCCGCCTTCCGGTAGTCGATTTCTGTTTCATTTTGGGCATTTGACCCGTTTTGATTTTCCGCGTTTTTTTGCATATCCGATGCTTCGTTTGTTTTTTCGCTCATTCTGCTTTTCCTCCTCTCACATTAAGGAAAAAGTCGGTGCCCAAAAAGTCCGCCCCGCTTCCAAGCTGCTCCTCTATCCTGAGAAGCCGGTTGTATTTAGCCACTCTTTCGCTTCGGCAGGGAGCGCCGGTTTTAATCTGCCCCGAATTGACGCCTACCGCCAGGTCGGCGATAAAGCTGTCCTCGGTTTCTCCTGAACGATGGGATATAACGGTTGTGTATCCCGCTGTCTGTGCGGTTTTAACTGCGTCAAGGGTTTCCGACACCGTTCCTATCTGATTCGGCTTTATCAGTATGGAGTTTCCGCAGCCCGAAGAAATGCCTTTTTTAAGCCTTTCGGTGTTGGTTACAAACAAGTCGTCGCCTACCAGCTGCAATTTATTTCCCAGACGTTTTGTCAGCATTTCCCAGCCTTTCCAGTCCTCCTGATCAAGACCGTCCTCCAGGGAAAAGAGAGGGTATTTGTCGGAAAGACTCTGCCAGTGGTCGATAAGGGTTTCAGAGGTAAATTCCTTTCCGCTTTTCGGCATTCGGTACATACCATTTCGATCCGTTTTCCATTCCGAGGCGGCAGCGTCCATTGCCAGAAGAAAATGGGTTCTCGCTCTGTAACCCGCTTTTTCCGCCGCTTCGATTATAAGATCAAGCGCTTCCTCGTCGCTCCCGAGATTCGGCGCAAATCCGCCCTCGTCGCCCACCGAAACTGCCAACCCCCGTTTTTTAAGCAGCGCTGCCAGCGAATGATATATTTCTGTGGCAAACCTCATACATTCCTTAAAGGTAGGCGCCCCTATCGGCATTATCATAAACTCCTGCACATCCACGTTGTTTGACGCATGGGCGCCGCCGTTCAAAATGTTCATCATAGGCATAGGAAGCGTAACGGCGTTTATTCCTCCCAGAAATTTATAAAGGGGTATTTTCATGGACTGCGCCGCCGCTTTTGCACAGGCCATTGAAACGGCAAGCGTGGCGTTTGCGCCCAGGTTTTTCTTTTCGCGGCTTCCGTCAAGCTTTATCATTATGCGGTCGATCTCGTGGAGATCGGCGGCATTTTGCCCTTTAATCCCTTCGGCAATGATGTTTTTTACATTTGCCACGGCTTTCAGCACGCCTTTTCCCCCGTACTGATTATCTCCGTCCCTGAGCTCAAGCGCTTCAAAGTCTCCGGTAGAAGCCCCGCTGGGAGCACAGCCTATTGCTCTCGTACCGTCGGCAAGCGTTATCTGCGCTTCAACGGTGGGATTGCCTCTTGAATCAAATATTTGTCTGGCAGTAACCGCTTCTATTGTGGTTTTAAGGTGTTTCATTCGGTGATTTCCTTTCTTTAAGTGGAATTATGCAGGTAGTTTTTGTAAATCTGATTTAAATTATACGCACAGGCAAAATTTACAGTATCCAAACCAGCGCCGTCCCGGCGGCCGCTGCCAGTATTCCCAACGTAACGCATACCGCTATCCATATTTTTTTGCCGCTTTTGCCGGAACCTCCGTCCCTTACCGCCGACAACAGCTTTCTTGCGCTTTTGTCAAGCTCCGACTGTTCCGCTGCGGCTTTATTGGGTTTTATAAAAAGTATCGCGCGGTCAAAGTACTCGTTTTCCGTATCCTTGATTTCCACAATAAGCTTATTTACTCCACGCATTTTTTTATCCTTCCTTTTTATTTTTTACAATTTGTATTATTGGAATTTTCCGCCAAAATATACGTTTTCAACAGCTTTTCCCGTGGAAAGCGTGGAAAACAGGGGGATTTTTTTAGTTTTGACGTTAAAAACTGTGGAAAACTTCGTGGAAAGTGTTAAAAAAGCTTGTTTTTATATGTTCTGTTGAAAGTTAAAGAAGTGCGAAAAATTTTTTTGACTTTTTACTGAAAAAACAAATATTATTATATTATATAAAATAAAGTATAATAAATATAATTATAATATCAAACTATATGCTTTTGGAAATCGTTATGCAAAAGGCAATTAACTTTCGGTATATTTTTTTGTAATTTTACAAATTGTATTTTTGGGTTTTACTCTCCGTAAAATTGTGTTTTCCACACTTTTTCCGGTGGAAAGTGTGGAAAAGTAGTTAGTTTTTGACCTTTTGATGCTAAAAACTGTTGAAAACTCGGTGGAAAATGTTGAAAAGGGCTTTGTTATAAGGTTGATTTTAGAATACGGAAGTGGAAAAATGTGTATTTGTTTCTGCTCTAATATTATTTTCAAATATCACATAATTTATTTTTGTGAGCAGCTGAAAACAAAGCAATTTTGTACAATTTCGCTGAATGCGTGGCGGTTTCCAGGAAAAAAGCGTCCGCAGTTAGCAGAAGCTGTGCTAATAGCGGCTTTTCAGATAGCCCCTGATCTGTATAAAATTTCTCCCCAAAAATAATCAAATAGGTTATAATACACAAAGTTTTGAAAAAGCTATTGCAAATTGAAAAAAATGTTGTAAAATATACTTTTGAAAAACGGAAAATAATGCCGCCGGGTATGGAAATACGGGCGGATATAAAGGAAAAGGAGTATTCCGATGGTAAGAGAAATGACTCACGGAAAGCCTATGTCGCTTATACTGGGCTTTTGTCTACCCATGCTTCTGGGCAATCTGTTTCAGCAGCTTTACAGCATGGTGGACACGATCATAGTGGGTAAATTCATAGATGTTGACGCGCTGGCGGGGGTAGGCTCCACAGGCTCGGTAAGCTTTTTAATAATCGGGTTTACAATGGGTATAACAAGCGGCTCCTGTATACTCCCCGCTCAATGCTTCGGCGGCGGAAATTACTCGGAAATGCGCAGATATATAGCCAACGCAGTATACTTATGTATTGTCACAACGGTAATAGTTACGGGACTTGCGGTAACCCTCTGTTATCCTCTTCTTGAGCTTATGAGAACGCCCGCGGAGATAATAGATACGGCTTATGACTATATAATAGTGGTATTCGGCGGTATCTGCGTCACAATGGCGTATAATCTTATGGCGGGTATTCTCAGAGCTAGATCGGAAGAGCACACGTCTGAACTCCAGTCACGGAGCGTCATCG
>CANDLP010000256.1 GCA_947385505.1 uncultured Clostridia bacterium | reverse complement strand
TTTGCTCCCAAGCAATTTGAACATAGTTCAAAAAATCGCGGGATATGCCGATTACTTAACGCTTTTCTTGAAATTTCGTAAGGTCCTTCTTTTAGATCAGATGTCCATTGAAATTTCAACGCCTGCGGGAAGCTCGAGACTCTGGAGAGCTTCTATTGTCTTATTGGTGGGTCTGATAACGTCAATAAGGCGCTTGTGAGTTCTCTGCTCGAACTGTTCGCGGCTGTCCTTGTACTTGTGTACGGCGCGGAGAATGGTAACAACTTCCTTGTCTGTGGGAAGGGGAACGGGTCCCGCTACTCTCGAACCGGTGCGCTTTGCGGTCTCTACGATCTTAGCCGCGGCCGAATCAACAACGGTGTGGTCATAGCCTTTTACCTTAACTCTTACTTTTTCCTTAACTGCCACTTTCGTAAACTCCTTTCTAAAGTATTATGAAAGCACCTGCATAAATGCAGTACAGAGCGTATTTTTTCCGTTTTCCGGTTTACACGGCGCCGAGTGTTTCACCATATCCCGTAAAATGCGTTCGGATAATTTCATATCGGGGGGTGTCCGCCTTTGACGAACCCTTCCCCGTTTCCCCGAACGAAGCGATTATACAGGTAAGGCAATACACACCAACACGTCAGCACGCTCTTTCCGCCCGATTTAAAACCGAACATACTCCGCCGAAATTCCCGATTTTTTTAACCGCAACCTTCGGCATCAACGCATTGTTAAGCAGTTGCCGCACATACCCGGACAAGACGTCCGCAGTCGTGCAAGAGTTATTATACTACATTTCAAGGCGTATTACAAGGAAATTTGAGGAATTTTTTGAAAATATTATGTAGAAATTTTTAAGCATTTCTAAAGAAAATATGTGCAATTTTAACAAAAATATATTTTCTTCAAAAAAGGTGTAATGAAACGGTTCGCTGAATCGTTTACCTTATAGAAAGCAAATATTAGCAAAATACTGTGTATTTTAAAACGTGCAGATTGTCGCTGTTAATATGGAAGGGGGTGGTTCCGATGTGGGATTCAGCGCGAAGGCAATAACCGGCAGCCTTCGGAAATAACAGTAAAAATAAAAAAGGTTTATAAAAGGAAAAGATTATGTTAAAATTTAAAAAGGCAATTTCAATTCTGCTTTGTGCAGCTATGTCTCTTTCTTTATTCACGGCAAGTGTTTCCGCCGAGGAATCTACATCGGAAGCTGTATCAATAAGAGAAGGCGTGATCGAAGCATTTCACCTGATCGAACCCGTTAAGGAAAATTACGGCTTCACCGATGAAGATCTGACAAGCATGGAGCTTGCCGCACCAATCAACACCTATGAGTGTACAAGCGAAGGCGTTTCTTTCCTCCGAAGATATGTTCCGCTTTTATGTGACAACATCTTGAAGGCGTGGGCGATAGAAGCTGTGGACGATAACAACGTGTTCTATCAGATTTCTACCGCGTATATTGATGAAATAAACTCGGCAACAGACAACACAACTGCCTTTGCCTTAATTTACGACCGAGAGAGCTGTTATATGTTTGACGGCAGCGATATGAGGAAGCTTGGCAGCTATGAGGAAATCGGCGGACGTTCGGTTCTGACAAACGATGTGTTGGAAACTGCGGATATTGAGTTGAACTCGATTTGCGAAGCCTGTGAGCTTAGGTATACGAACCGAAGCACTGTATACGGTGCTGTTCCGCCGGAAACTACATATAAATGCGATGTATCATACATTACTCAGAACGGTTATTCCAGCAAATATTTATGTTGGGCTGCTACAATTGCGTGTATTGTAAACTATGTTTATGACATCAATTTGACGGCTTACGATGTATATACATATACAAAAGTTGTAAACAGCAGTTTAATAGACAATAACGGTTCAGTGTCAGACAATAACATAACAGAGGTTCTTCAACTAAACGGATTATACTATCAGTATAAAGCCTATGTACCCGCAATCTCTAATATTGAAACAAATATTAAAAACGGTTATCCTATATTTGGCATATTCACGTATTATGACAAAGGTGTACTCACCGGTCACGCATGTGCGATATACGGCTGCACCAAAAGCAACGTAAGCGATTACGGACACTGTATATATGTTATGGACCCGGCATACGACTTTGCAACAGCTCAATATAATTCGGGGACGTATAAATTTGTAAGCGGTAGCAGCGGCATTACGATAAGTTTGACCAATGTTGTTTCGGAGTATTGATTATGATATGCCTTTTAAGAAAATCTATGCTTTATTTTTGCGCACTTCTTTTTTTGATTACTTTATGCTCCTGCTCCCGGGTATCGAAAAAAGAACACGAAATCGCCTCGGCTCCTTCCGAGGTATCAACGGAACCGAATGTCACAGAGCGTATTACCGCCGCATCTCAAACTACTGTCGTTCTTGATGACCTGAAAAGGAATCAATTGACAGCGGAATTTGAAGGTACCCTTGAGGACGCCTGTTCGGAAGATGATAAATGGCTTCAAATCACAAAGGGAGATGATTTGAAGCTTGTGGATTTCACCGACTGCTCGGTTGGCGTATTAAACCACTGGGGTAATAAAATTTATGAATATATGTCCGAAGAAGACCTTGCGGAATTCATCGACTGTATTACCAACTCCGACATATGCTCCGAAGAATACACGAAGGAGCTCCCTATATTCTTAGGAGAGGGAGCAAACGAGTTTCAAGTAAAATTAAATACAGGTGAAATAATATTCATTCGTTTTAGGTGCATAGAAATAGAGGATATAGACAAAGCGGTAAGTATAAACGGTAAACTATATCCTTGCAGCAATGAGTGCTACGATAGATTACATGCGCTGCACGTTGAAGCCGATAATAGATTTTACGAAGCTGCGAATGAGTATATTGAAAAGACACTTCAAAAAGCCGAAATACCGACCGGTACTGCGCCCTCAGCCGCCGACAGCGGAACGGACGGGAACAGCGAATATGCAGTGCTGAGCAAAACAAAGGAAGTGTACGGCACCCTCGAAAGTCATACGATCGACAGCGATAAAATAAAGCAGACAGATATAGGCGGGCTGAAAGAGCTGGATTTCACCGACTGTTCCATTGTAATATTGGACTATTGGGGGGCAAAAATATACGAATACATGACGGAAGATGTAACAGCCGAATTTCTCAGCCGCTTAACCGAAGCAGAAATAAGCCCGGAGGAATACGAAGGCGATCTGCTTGTTTATGACGGAGGAGGAGCGTTTGCCTACCGTTTTGCAATTACCTTAAATACGGGAGAAATCGTGTATATAGGCTCGGCAAGGCATGATAATATGAATATGATTTTATTAAACGGCTATCATGGGTACCAGTGCGATCAGGATACCTTCGACTATTTAGAGAAATGCTATGAGGAAGCGTGTGACAGATTTCGTGAAAAAGTCAGCGAATGGTAAAATATCCCCAAAAAATTGAAGCACACCTTTTTTCAATGATAATACTAATCGGCGAACAATTATAGTTATTATGGGGCGCCGTTAGATAAAGCCCAAAACATTAACCGCATACTGAAAAATAAAACACAACTGCTCTGCTGTTTGGCGGCGCAGTTGTGTTTTATTATATATTCACAGCACAAGGAAAAACGGGGAATTTTCACCAAGATATTTGTAAAAGGTCTTTTTTTAGCGGTTATTAAAAATTGTTTCGTAAAAAAACTATTTCTTATTCATGCTTATTTAACAACAGTAATGGATTCGGCCAACCTTATCATTTCTTTCCTTTCAACACTTTTACTGCCCATTTCCAACACATATCCGTCATGTATCCATGTAATAAAAAGACTGTCACCAAAATCAACACTATGATGAGACAAAACAAATCCCGGTTCATTGTTAATTTCAATTTCATCTATATCCGAATTTTCAGTATTTACCATCAAATTTTTAGCAAACGCCTCTGTATATTGCGCAAGAACAACTTCTTTATTGCCGTATTCATACCGGAAGCTTACCAACATATCATCATATAATTCTTGTATAAGTTCATATCCCGATTCAGCAGGCAGCCGATATACTTCTTCTATGTTATCCTTAATATTATAAACAGAAAAGTCCACGCTGACATCTGAATGAGTCTTATGCACATCAAATATAAATCCGCGCGCGCCGAAATATACTGCCCCCGCCGCCGCGGCAAGAAACACCGCCGCCACTATCACCGCCAGAATTGCCGTCATTTTTTTCAAAGGAATATACCTCTTTGCTATACGGATTTCCCGCGGCAAGCCCTGAGATTCTTTTTGTTCGATTTCAGCCGCGAGTCTTTTAATTTTTGTTTTTCTTATACGGTACAGAAGGGAGAAACGGTGAGGTT
>CANDLP010000255.1 GCA_947385505.1 uncultured Clostridia bacterium | reverse complement strand
AGTGCAAAAAGGAAGCGAAAAAAACATTGGCGGCTTCGCCGCTTTTCTCTTTTTTACAGCCCCTTTTTTCAATTTCTTCTGAACTCCGACGGAGTAAGTCCTTCGTATCTTTTGAACATTTTACAGAAATAGCTTGAGGTGCAAAAACCGGTTTCAAGCGCAACTTCCTCGGTGGTTTTTTCAGAACCTGTCAGCAGTTCCTTTGCCGCCTGTATTCTTCGTTTTGTTATGTGCTCGGTGGGACGCAGATCGAGAGTGGTTCTGAACAGCATACAAAGATGCTGCTTTGAGACTCCGGAAATATCGCATAGCTGATTCATAGAGATCGGGCGGGAGTAATTAAGGTTTATATATTCCACAGCCCTTCTTAAAGCGGGATTCGGTGCGGCGGATGTGCCTTTGGCGGAAATCAGCCTGTAAAATTCCATCAAAAAATCGTACAGATATCCCGACGCCCTGTAATTTCCGAAAACGCTGTCCGTTCTTAACGCTTCGTGCATTTTTCTGAAAATATGCTCAAGCATATTCAGATCCTTGAGAGCAAAAACCTTTGCTTCGATCAGCCCGAAATGCTTTAAAATATTCTCGTGAGCAAATCCTGCGGGAATTACCCAGTGAATGTCCCATATATCACCGTCGGGATAATATTCATGAGGAAATCCGGCCGGAATAAATATTGCGGTACAAGCGGGTATGAATATTTTTTCCCCGTTAAATATAATAGTTCCGCTTCCCTTTGTACAATACAATATCTGATTAAACGGATATCCGCCGTTCCTTACAATATGGTTCTGACAATGGTGCTGTCCCATACGCAGAAGATAAAGCGGCAGTTCCTTTTCACCGCGTATTATAGGAAAATCACAGAAGAACAAAAAAACACTTCCTATCTTCATATTGTTATATAATCATAATATCATTTCTTGACTTCAATGTCAAGTAATAATATAATAAAAGAAAAGCCAAATAATCAGAAAGGCGGATAATAATATGGATATTTTAAAAATTGCCGCAAAAGGCACTCCCAAAAGTAAAATGGCCTATCATGAGGACCCGCAGAATCTTCATATCAACACTCTTGTCCGGCATTGTTACTTTATCCCCTTCGGAAAAAACGAAGACCCCTTCGGAAAAAGGGAAAACTCCGAGCGCTTTGAGCTTCTTAACGGAGACTGGGATTTCCGCTATTACGAAAGTATAGTGGATATGGACGACGACTTTATTTCCGTACCGTTTGAAGCAAAAATTCCCGTCCCCTCTAACTGGCAGCTTCACGGATATGACAGGCTCCAGTACACCAACAGCCGTTATCCTATCCCCTATGATCCGCCCTATGTGCCGGACGATATCCCCGTGGGAGTATATCGGCGCGAATATGAGTATAAGGCCGACGGATATGACAGAATTTTGGTCTTCGAGGGCGTAGACAGCTGTGTTTATCTTTATGTTAACGACAGCTTTGCGGGTTACTCTCAGGTATCGCACTGCACCTCTGAATTCGACATCACTCCATATCTTAAGGAAGGGAATAATACCGTTACCGCCGCCGTATTAAAGTGGTGCGACGGAACATATTTTGAGGATCAGGACAAATTCAGAATGTCGGGAATATTCCGCGACGTTTATGTATTGTCCCGTCCACGCAAAAGGCTTTTGAATTACACGCTAAAGACCGTTCTTTCCGAAGATTTCAAAAGCGCCGAGCTTCTTTTTACCCCGTTTGGCAGCGGAACCGACTGCCTGTTCACGGATAACAGCGGAAATACCATAGCGGAATTTTACGCCGAGGACGGGAAAACGGTATCATTACATATTGAATCGCCGGTTTTATGGTCGGCGGAAAAGCCTTATCTCTATGACCTTGTAATTTCCGCAGGCGAGGAAAGAATAGGCGAAAAAGTCGGCTTCCGCAATATATCGGCGAAAAACGGCGTTTTAAAAATAAACGGAGTTCCCGTTAAATTCAAGGGCGTGAACAGACACGACAGCTATCCCGATACCGGCGCTTACGCTTCGGAAGAACAGATGACAAATGACATCCTTCTTATGAAAAAGCACAATGTAAACGGAGTCCGAACCTCTCATTATCCCAACTCGCCGTTGTTTTACCAATTGTGCGACAGATTCGGTCTTTACGTTATAGACGAGGGAGATATGGAATCACACGGCTGCGTTGACGTTTACAACGATTTAAGATGGAGCGCGAAGGTGCCTTACAACGGTATAGCGCTGTTTTGCTCCGATCCCCGCTACAAAAAGACGATACTCGACCGCGCCGAAGCTTTGGTAAAGAGGGATATAAACCGGCCCTGCGTGGTTTTCTGGTCTTTGGGCAATGAAAGCGGCTACGGCACCAATGTGATGGCGGCGGGCGAACTGGTAAAATCCTTGGACGACACAAGACTTCTTCATTACGAAAGCGTTCACAAACTGGACGACACCCCCGATAAGATATTGGACGTAGTTTCAAGAATGTATGTTCCTCCCTTGGAAATGAAAAATGTGGCAGACGGAGACAGTGAAAAACGTCCGTTCCTTCTCTGCGAATACTGTCACGCAATGGGCAACGGCCCCGGAGATTTGGAGGATTACCATAACGCTTTTTATTCCGATGAACGCTTCTGCGGCGGATTTGTCTGGGAATGGTGCGATCACGCGGGCATTTTGGGATACACTGAAGACGGAAAACCGAAATACGGCTACGGCGGCGATTTCGGAGAACCTCACCATGACGGAAATTTCTGTATGGACGCGCTCACATACCCCGACAGAAGACCCCATACGGGACTTCTGGAGCTGAAACAGGTTTACCGTCCTGTAAGAGTAAAAAAAGGCTGTATTCCCGATATTTTTGTTTTTGAAAGTATGCTGGAATTTGATAACGCAGGTGATATCTTAGACTGCCGCTACGAAATCACCTTTGACGGAGGGGTGTTCGCCGAGGGAAATGTTGATTTTTCACTTTCACCCAGGGGAACCGCCGAGATTCATGTGCCCGAAGCGGCAAAGCGCTTTGATAAGGACGCCTATATCCGATTTATATTCACGGCTAAAGATGATACTGCCTATTGTGAAAAGGGATACGAGGTTTGCTTTGACCAGCTTAAGCTTTTCTCTTGTGAGCAAATCGCGGGAAATGTGCCCAATGCAAAGGATGTGACCATTGAGGATAACGTTTTTTATGTGAATGTTGCCGCAGGGGATACGGAATACCGTTTCAATAAAAGGATATCCGCGTTCGATTCCATCAAAAAGAACGGAACTGAAATTCTTGACAAGCCTATGGAGTACAACTTCTTCCGCGCTCCCGCCGATAACGACGTAATGAAGTACGACTGGTACAATGCTCACCTTAACGACTGTAAGGCGAAAAATTACGGCGTTTCCGCCGAGCTTACACCCGAAGGGGCTGTCATAAGCTTAAGACAGGCTTTCGTATGGAATATATATCAGCCGATAGCCTATATGGACGTAAGGTATTTAATATCCTCCGACGGGCTTAACATAAAATGTAATGCGGAATTTTCCAATAAGGTTCCTTTCCTTCCCCGCTTCGGCATAAGGCTGTTTATGCCGAAAAGCTTTGACAGAGTTAGCTACTTCGGCTACGGTCCCTATGAAAGCTATATAGATAAGCATCAGCTGGATTATATAGGCAATTTCTCCGCGCAAATCGAGGATATGTACGAGGACTATGTAAGACCTCAGGAAAATTCTTCTCATTTCGGCTGTAAGCATATGACGGTAAGCGACGGAAAAACCGAGGTTGTTTTTACCTCCTCCGAGGATTTTTCATTCAACGCTTCCGAATATACACAGGAAGAGCTGGCGGGAAAGCGTCATAACTTTGAATTGGAAAAATGCGGAAGCAGCGTTATCTGCATTGACAAGATGATGGCCGGAGTCGGTTCCGCCGCCTGCGGTCCCGCTTTGGCGGAAAAATACCGTCTGCCGCTGCCTGTTATTACGGCCGAATTCAATATTATAGCAATCCAAAAAAAGAATAAATAGCGGCGAAGCCGCACCTGTCTTTTTCGCTTCCTTTTTGGACACCAAAAAGGAAGCGGGGTCCGGGGCAAAGCCCCGAATACAAAAACGTAATAATGCAGTAATAGGCTTTTTATAATCAAATGTTTATTTTTTAATGGATTGCTATAAATAAAGAGAAGTGCATAAAGTACACAATTATGTAAAAACCCGAGGCGTAAGCCCTGCTTTAGGTTTTCGGCAGGATAATTCCCGACGATAAACCGGTAAGCGACCCCGTTTAAAAGGCGGGGTTTTGGCTTTTTAATACTAATAACCATTTAAAAAATAGATAAACTATTTTTTAAATGCCATGC
>CANDLP010000254.1 GCA_947385505.1 uncultured Clostridia bacterium | reverse complement strand
TTCCGTAGAAGAGCTTGCGGCTACTCTCCGTGTTATTTCGGAAGAGGTATCCGATACCTCCAATAATTGTATCGAAGCTAAAAACACAGTTTTAGAGGCAGCTTCCTTTGTTAACGACGCCATAGCGGAGATGGAGCACCTGTCCAAAGCTATGAACCATATAAGCGAGTCTTCGGACAAGATCAGCAATATAATCAAGACAATCGAAGATATAGCCTTCCAGACAAATATCCTTGCTCTTAACGCCGCCGTTGAAGCGGCAAGAGCGGGTGAAGCCGGAAAGGGCTTTGCAGTGGTTGCGGACGAAGTAAGAAGCCTTGCTTCAAAATCAGCTGACGCTGCCGCGGACACAACCGGTCTTATTGTACAGTCCATAGACGCCGTAAATGAAGGTCTGGAAAAGGCCAACGCCACCTCGACAGCTCTTGAGCATCTCGGAAGCACAGCCGCTCAAGTAGAAAGCATAGTAAGCAAGATCGCCGAAGCCAGTATGACGGAGTCTGACAGTTTGGCGCAAGTGGACATCGGTATCGAACAGATTTCCACCGTTGTTCAGAGAAATGCCGCCACCTCCGAGGAAAGCGCCGCTTCTGCGGAACAGCTTTCAAGTCAGGCAAGTATGCTTAAAAGTCTTATCAATACATTCACTATTGCGGATAACAGCTAAATACGCTTTACGTTTTGTATAAAACCAATTGCGGTATACCTTAAGACTAACACATAAAGTGTATTGTCTGTCCGTAATAACGGAAAACAAAGTTTTCCGAAAAATGAAATTACAAAAAACGGAACAATAAAAACTTTCCTATAAAAAGACTGTGATTTCGGTAAAACGGCTTCACAGTCTTTTTATAGATTTGAAAAAGAAATACGGAATAACATATGAACAAAATTAAAAACAAAATAAAAAGCTTAAAGCGAATAATTTTCGGCCGCACAATGGTGGTAGTGCTGGGCTTAGGGCTTCAGCTTTACTTTATTTTTTCGGCTCTGGTATTCTTTTCGGACAACCTTGTTTTTTTTACTGCCGCTTCATACGCTTTGTCACTGATAGTTATAATTTATATAATAAACGAAAAGACCAATCCGTATTTTAAATTGGCTTGGGTTGTGCCTATTATGCTTATACCGATTTTCGGCACGGTAATGTATATATACGTAAAGCTGGAATTGGGCACGCATATAATGAAAAAGCGGACAATAGAGCTGGTGAAAAAAACTTCGGAGTTTATCCCGCAGGATATGCCCGTATTAGAGGAACTGTCCGAAAATGATCCCAAAGAAAGCAACCTCGCCGTTTATATGAAGAAATTTGCCGGTTATCCCATATATAAAAACACATATGCCGAGTACTATCCTTTGGGCGACGATATGTATAAGGTCATGAAAACTGAGCTTCTTAAGGCAAAAGAATTCATTTTTATGGAATTTTTCATAGTTGAACGGGGAGAAATGTGGGATACCATATTGGGAATACTTGAACAAAAAGTAAAAGAGGGCGTGGACGTAAGGTTTATGTATGACGGAATGTGCTGCCTTATGCTTTTGCCCTATAAGTATCCAAAAACATTGGAGGAAAAGGGTATAAAGTGTAAAATGTTTTCCCCGATAAAGCCGATCTTGTCCAGCGTACAGAACAACCGCGACCACAGAAAAATCCTCGTGGTGGACGGACACACTGCTTTTACAGGCGGCGTTAATCTGGCGGACGAATACATCAACAAGCGGGTAAAGTACGGTCACTGGAAGGATACCGGCGTAATGCTCAAGGGCGACGCGGTGAAAAGCTTTACTATGATGTTCCTTCAAAACTGGAACATAAACGAAAGGGACGAAGGAGATTATAAGCAGTTCATACGATATGACTTTCCCGAAATAAGCCGCTGCGGACTTAACACTGACGGTTTTTCCATGCCATACGGCGACAGTCCGTTCGACAACGAATATGTGGGGCAGACCGTATATCTGGATATTTTAAACAGGGCGGAAAAATACGTTCATATAATGACCCCCTATCTTATAATAGACAATGAAATGACACAGGCGCTTACTTTTGCCGCCAAACGAGGAGTGGAGGTAATAATTATAATGCCGCATATTCCCGACAAAATGTATGCTTATCTTTTGGCGCGCACTTATTATGCGGAGCTTATATCGGCGGGAGTGAAAATATATGAGTATACTCCGGGATTTGTTCACGCAAAGTGTTTTGTCAGCGACGGAGTAAGGGCTGCGGTGGGATCGATAAATCTTGATTACAGAAGTTTGTTTCTGCATTTTGAATGCGGGTGTTATTTTTATAAAAGTCCTGTTGTAGATATGGTGGAGAAGGATATTGGGGACACGCTTGAAAAGTGTCAGAGGATAACTATTAAAGATTGCAGGAAATTTAATCCGTTTAAAAAGGCGGCGGGGTTTATATTAAGACTGTTTGCGCCTTTAATGTGACCTGATACTCACATAAATTTTTAGTTTTTATTATATTATTTTTTGAATTTTTTGCAAGTTCTAAAAAAAAACTTGCAAAAATTTTAAAAAAACTATTGCAAAATAGAAAAAAATATGGTAAAATAAATTTTGTAATAAAGAGGTAATTCAAAAATTTACCGAAGTAAAACAGTAAATTTTTTGCAAGCCTACTTGTTATATTCTGTTAAAGCAATTTATAAAAATACAGTCGCTTAAGCGGCGGAAACAGGAGGCAGCAGCAATGGCATTGAAAAATCAGTATCTTATCGACCTTATGGAAACGGTAAAGAAAAGAAACGCCGGCGAACCGGAATTTATTCAGGCGGTAACGGAGGTACTTGAAACCCTTGAGCCTGTGGTGGAGAAGCGTCCCGACCTTGTGGAGGCCGGCGTTCTCGACAGACTTGTGGAGCCTGAAAGACAAATCATGTTCAGAGTACCGTGGGTTGACGATAAGGGCAAGGTTCAGGTGAACAGAGGCTTCCGCGTACAGTACAACAGCGCTATCGGTCCTTATAAGGGCGGTCTGAGACTTCACCCCTCGGTATATCTGGGTATTATAAAGTTTCTCGGCTTTGAACAGGTGTTCAAGAACAGCCTTACAACTCTCCCCATGGGCGGCGGCAAGGGCGGTTCCGACTTTGACCCCAAGGGCAAGAGCGACGGAGAAGTAATGCGTTTCTGCCAGAGCTTTATGACCGAGCTTTGCAAGCATATTGGTCCCGACTGTGACGTTCCCGCCGGCGACATCGGTACAGGCGCAAGAGAGATCGGTTATATGTTCGGACAGTATAAGAGAATTCGCAATGAATTCAGCGGTGTACTTACAGGTAAGGGGCTTACCTACGGCGGTTCCCTTGCCAGAACCGAGGCAACCGGCTTCGGACTTTGCTACTTCACTGATGAAATGCTTAAGGCAAACGGCAAGAGCTTTGAAGGAAAGACCGTTGTTATTTCGGGTTCGGGCAATGTTGCCATTTACGCAACGAAAAAGGCAACGGAGCTTGGCGCAAAGGTAGTTGCGCTTTCCGACTCCAACGGATACATTTATGATCCCGACGGAATTGAACTTGATCTTGTAAAGCAGATCAAGGAGGTTGAACGCGGAAGGATTAAGGAATACACAGACCGCACCTCTCATAAAAACGTTGTTTACACCGAGGGCTGCAGCGGAATATGGAGCATTAAGTGTGACATTGCTCTGCCCTGCGCTACTCAGAACGAGATCGACGGCTTAAGCGCGCAGACGCTTGTAAATAACGGCTGTTTTGCGGTTGCCGAGGGGGCAAATATGCCTTCTACACCCGAAGCTATTGAGGTATATCTTAAAAACGGTGTTCTCTACGGACCTGCCAAGGCTGCGAACGCAGGCGGTGTTGCCACTTCGGGTCTTGAAATGAGCCAGAATTCCATGCGTTACAGCTGGAGCTTTGAGGAAGTTGACGCTAAGCTTAAGGGAATTATGCAGTCTATATTCAAGAGCTGCGACGAAGCGGCTAAGGAGTACGGAATGGCGGGAAATTATATGGCGGGCGCCAATATTGCGGGATTCCTTAAGGTAGCTGAAGCCATGAAGGCTCAAGGCTGCGTGTAATAATAAAACAAAACGGCAGACAACAGTTTATGCGGGTCTGCCGCTTTTTTATATTAGGCCGTATCCGAAATCAAAAATAGCACAAAAGAGAAGGAAACGGTAAATATAGAATAAAAATGCAGGAAAAAGAAAAATGATACCCAAAAGATATGAAATAGGTGATGAACAGTGGTAACAAATCAAAGAAATGTTCGTAAAACTAATAACCAGTTAAAAAATAGATAAACTATTTTTTAACTGCCATGCCGCAAAAGCGGCATGGTGAGGGAGCAAAGCTCCCTCAGTTATTGTA
>CANDLP010000253.1 GCA_947385505.1 uncultured Clostridia bacterium | reverse complement strand
TCGGTTTACGGAAGTTCATCTTTGTAATATCTTACCGGCGGAAAAAAAGGACGAAACTTATATCTGACTATTTTCGCCTTGGCAACAATGCTTGGAGCAACGGTAAAAATAGAGCTTATCTGGCAGTTTTCCGACCTTCTTAACGGTCTTATGGCAATGCCCAATCTCCCCGCGCTGCTTATTCTTTCACACGAGGTAGTAAAAGAGCCGTTCGGAAAAATTGAAAAAATAAAATCCTTTAAATATGAGAATAATATAACTGAAATAGGGCGAAAAACATGGTGATGCTTGTGCAAAATAACGAAAATTCTTTTCGGAGATTGCCGTATAAGCTTTATAATTACACTTTCACGGTATTTTCTTAAAATTTTGTTATACTTTTAACGTTTTTCCTATTGACCCGTTGACAAAAATGGTATATAATAGTATTCGACAAACGTTGCGCCTTTTGTCGGTTTTTTTGGCAAAAGAAGGGGAAAATGGTCGTATCCTTCCCGGCAGCGTATTATATGAAAGAAAAGGAGAACCAACAATGTCAATGACTAACAACAAGAACGTTTTGAAGTGGGTCGAAGAAATGCAGGCTTTGACCAAGCCCGACAAGGTTGTATGGATCGACGGCAGCGACGAACAGATCAACGCTCTTAAAGAAGAAGCTATCTCCACCGGCGAGATGATCAGATTGAATCAGGAGGAGCTCCCCGGCTGTATTTATCACAGAACCAAGCCCAATGACGTGGCCCGTGTCGAGGACAGAACCTTTATTTGTACAACTAAAAAAGAGAACGCCGGCCCTACCAACAACTGGTGCGATCCCAAAGAGATGTACGCCAAGCTTACTCCCATGTATGACGGCGTAATGAAGGGCAGAACCATGTATGTTATTCCTTATTCAATGGGACCTATCGGTTCTCCTCTTGCCAAAGTGGGCGTTGAGCTTACCGACTCTATTTACGTTGTTTTGAATATGGACATTATGACCCGTATGGGCGCTCAGGCTTTTAAGAATTTAGGAGATGAAAGCAACGACTTTGTACGCGGACTCCATTCCAAAGCCGACGTTGACCCCGAAGGCAGATATATAGTACAGTTCCCTGAAGACAACACCATCTGGAGCATCAACTCCGCTTACGGCGGAAACGTACTTCTCGGCAAAAAATGCTTCGCTCTTCGTATTGCGTCCTACCAGGGCTGGAAGGAAGGCTGGATGGCTGAGCATATGCTTATTTTGGGTATCGAGAAGCCCGACGGAGACATAAAGTATGTTACCGCCGCGTTCCCTTCTGCCTGCGGAAAGACCAACCTTGCCATGCTCATTCCTCCCGAAGGATACAGAAACAAGGGCTATAAGGTATGGACGGTAGGCGACGATATCGCTTGGCTGAAGCAGGGCGAGGACGGCAAGCTGTACGCTATCAACCCCGAAAACGGTTTCTTCGGCGTTGCTCCCGGAACCAACGAAAAGTCCAACTTTAACGCTCTCGCTTCTACCAAGAAAAATACTATTTTCACCAATGTAGCTATTAACAATGATACAAACACCGTTTGGTGGGAAGGTCTCGACAAGAATCCTCCCGAAAACGCAACCGAGTGGAAGGGCGCCAAGGTTAACGGCAAGGAATATGTTGCCGCTGTGGGAGCCGACGGAAAGCCTCAGAAGCTTGCTCATCCCAACAGCCGTTTTACCGCTCCCGCCGAAAACTGCCCCTGCATTTCCAAGGAGTTCAACAATCCCGCAGGCGTTCCCATTTCCGCAATGATCTTCGGCGGACGCAGAGCCAAAACCGCGCCCCTGGTATATCAGAGCTTTGACTGGAATCACGGCGTATTCGTAGGCTCTATTATGGCTTCCGAGACCACTGCCGCCGCCGCCGGCGCCGTTGGTGTTGTAAGACGCGATCCTATGGCTATGCTCCCCTTCTGCGGCTACAATATGGCGGATTACTGGCAGCATTGGGTAGACATGGGCGCTAAACTCGGCGAAAATGCTCCCAAGATATTCAACGTTAACTGGTTCAGAACCGATGACGAAGGTCACTTTATCTGGCCCGGCTTCGGCGATAATATGCGCGTTCTCGACTGGATCATCCAACGCGTTGAGGGCAAGGTTGACGCTGTTGAAACCGCTATCGGCTACGAACCCAAGCCCGAGGATATAAACATCGAAGGACTTGAGGAAGAGGGAATCACCGTTGATGTTGTAAAAGACCTTCTTTCCGTTGACGTTGAGTACTGGAAAGAGGACGTTAAGGGCATCAAGGAATTTTACGCAAAGTTCGGCGATAAGCTTCCCGAAGAGATGAAGAAACAGCTTGCCGCTCTTGAAAGCCGTCTCGGCTGATAAAAACCGCTGCGGAGCTTAGTTCCGCTAACCGGTCGCAATATGTTTACTCGCACAATATAGCAGCATGCAGGAGATTATCGGTTCTCGCGATCGCTGAACGGAGAATGTGTTTCCCTTCGGCGTACAGCGCTAAAGTCGGTTGATCTCCTGTGCTGTTGTTTAGCCGATATTAAAAAGACAAAGGAATTTTTTAATGGAAAAGGAAGTTTACCCCAAAAAAGACTTTTATGATATAAATGATTTATTGAAAATAATGAAGATTCTTCGCGGTGAAAACGGCTGTGCCTGGGACAGGGAACAGGATCATGCTTCCATACGAATGAACGTTCTGGAAGAGGCATATGAGGTTATGGAGGCTATTGACGCAGATGATAAAGAGCTTCTCAGAGAGGAGCTGGGCGATCTGCTGCTGCAAGTGGTATTTCATGCGCAGATAGAAAATGAAGCGGATTCCTTTGATTTTGACGGAGTATGCGACGGAATATGCAAAAAGCTTATTTATCGTCACCCGCATGTATTCGGAAATATCCACGTGGATAGCTCCGATGAAGTACTGAAAAATTGGGATTCACTTAAAAGCAGGTCAAAGGGGCAGGAAACCGCCTATGAACGCTTAACCTCAGTGCCTAAGCTGCTTCCCGCGCTTATGAGGGGAGACAAGGTTTGCAAGCGGGCTGTCAATTCGGGTATAAAGGGAGATACCAAGGAGTTTGCATTTCAGAATCTTAAGAATAAAGTGGAAGAATTAGAGCGGATATTGTCGAAAGATGACGAAATCGAAGGAAAAATAGGCGAAGTTTTGCTTGCTTGCTGCAATTTATCAAATATTTATAAAAAAGATAGTGAAAAAAGCTTGACAATGGCAATGAATCGGTTTATAATGCAATTTGGGGATTTGGAAGCAAGGACAGCGGAAAAAGGAGCTTCCATTGACCAGGTGCCGGAGGAAGATATAAAAGGACTTTTTTCGGCGGAAAACAATGACGGCTGACTTGTGAATGAGCAAGTTAAAATAAGTCGAAAAAGAAAGGAAAGGTCGTAAAAATGACAAAATCTGAACTTATTGCATCCATCGCAAACAAAACAGGACTTACCAAGAAAACCGCCGAGGAGGTACTCGAAGCGTTCATCGGCACAGTCAGCGATTCTCTCGCTAAGGGCGAAAAGGTACAGCTTGTAGGCTTCGGCACATTTGAGGTAAGAGAACGCTCTGAGAGAAGCGGTATCAATCCTCAGACCCGTGAAAAGATAACAATTGCCGCAACAAAAACCCCTGCTTTCAAGGCAGGTTCTGCTCTTAAGGAAGCGGTTGCCGAGTAATTTTTATACAAAAGCAAAAGTATAAGCGGTGCGGTACTCTTTGTATTGACCGCTTATTTATTTTAATTGTAATGATAAGGAAAGGAACGGTAAAAAAATGCGTCTTGACAAGTATCTGAAAGTTTCAAGGCTTATAAAGCGCCGCACTGTAGCTAATGAGGCGTGTGATGCGGAAAAAATATTAGTTAACGGAAAACCCGCAAGGGCTTCTTATGAAGTAAAGCTGAATGATATAATAGAGATACAGATGGGAAAAACTCCTCTTAAAGTGAGGGTTTTAAAAATAGTCGAGGTAGTCGGCAAAGAGGGAAGCTCAGAGCTGTATGAAGCTCTTTAATTTTTAAGATTTAGGTGAAAAAATGAAGTAAATTATAACTATGTTATTTGAAATGTCTTGCAGAGTCGTTAAGATAGGATTTGGGCTTCCTGCTTTATTTGAATGTATCAGCTTTATTGCGCCTTTGGTTGGAATTTTTATAACCTGCGTCGGATATTACAGTAAAAGCGGATGCTTTTACTGTAAATAGCATTGTAAGTATAATTGTGCTATAAAAACGTCAATTAGGATTTTATATTGCTTTGCGGCAATTTTATTGTTTATGAAAATCAAAAGGAAGGATAATAATACTAATCCCTTTTAGAACTGTGGGATTAGTGTTTTGGGTGCAATCCCATTTTGAACTGTGGGTATTACG
>CANDLP010000252.1 GCA_947385505.1 uncultured Clostridia bacterium | reverse complement strand
CGGTGAGCTTATTGAACTTCTTTGCCCTTGAAAGGTACACCGACATGGCGAGACCGATAGCGCCCACCTTTACGCACATCATTGTGAGAAGGCCTTCAAGTATCATGTTTCTCGGAAACAGCCACACTATAAAGTTAAAGGGGCTTCCAAGATAATAGCCTATAATGCCCATCCATTCTCCCGAAAGGTTGCGGCTCCATGAATAGAAAAGGCTTTCCCCGCCGTACAGTACGTCGTACATATGGTCGTAGTAATAAACATACTGTCCGTTAAGGTCAAGAGAAAGTACGCTTTCCTGTCCGAACGGCCATACGCCGAAAATAAAATAGCTTACTAAAAGTATCAGAGCGGGCAGAAGGAACGAAAGCCACATCTGGTTTTCGTTCCTGAAAAAATATCTTATACCCTTTGCCGCATATCCCAAGTGTTCTTTTATTGCTTCAAGGGGCGGCTTTTTTGCGGTCTGTGCTGTTTCTGACGTCATTAACGTGCTCCTTTCATTCTGTCCGATTATTCATGTGATTTATCTCTTAACGTATCCGAGGCGACTATAAAGCGTGGACGCCCCTTTATTTCTTCGTATATCTTGCTTAAATAATAGCCTATGATTCCGAGAGCGAGCATAAGCGCAGAAGCTATGAGCAGAAGTACGGGAAGAATTCCGTTCTGCGGTATCCCTTCGGCGGCTTTTACTATTTGTATCACTCCGAGAACCGCCGCGGCGATAAATGAAATTATCCCCATCACCGTAACTATATGAAGGGGGGCGGAAGTAAAGCTTGTAAGATTTGCCAGCGCGAATTTAAAAAGCTTTTTAAAGTTCCATTTTGTTGTTCCCGCGTTTCGGGGAGCAACGTGGAACTCAAGCTGCGCCGATTTGAAGCCTACCCAGCTTGAAAGCGCCCGATAAAAGGTTATTCTTTCGGGAAGGTCGTTAAGAGCGTCTATTACCTGTCTGTCCATCAGCTTATAGTCGCTTCCCCCCTTTATTTTTATATTGGAGGAGCCTTCCATAAGACCGTAGAAGCATTTTGCGAAAAATTTATATAAAAAGCTTTCTTTACCTCTTGAAGCCTTTACCGCTTCCACAACCTGATAACCCTCGCGCCACAGCTCGTACATTTTTACCATAAGCTCAGGCGGGTGCTGAAGATCGCAGTCTATTACCGCGGCGCAGTCTCCGCGGCAGTGCTTCAGTCCGGCGAATATAGCGCCTTCTTTGCCGAAATTGCGGGAAAATCTCAACCCTCTTACCGAGGGGATCGATTCGGTAAGACCTTCTATAAGCTCCCATGTGTTATCCTTTGAGCCGTCGTCGACAAAAAGAAGTTCATAGGGTATATTGTTTTTTTCCATTATCCCGCTGATAACGGAAGCGGTATTTTCTATGTTTTCCGCTTCGTTATAGGCAGGGATTATTATTGACATCATCTGGCTTTTTCGCTTCCTTCCGTGGTGTTTTATATATAGTATATCTTTTTTTGAGGAAAAATCTCTCTATTTTATTAAACGATTATAAATTGGAAAATGTTGGTTATTTTATTACAAATTTTTTATTTATTGAATTATAGTGTTTACGGCTTCGACGCTGACCCCGCCGCTTTCTGTGGTGATATAAAGATGTCTTGAAAGGGGCGCCGGCTTTTCCGCGTCGAGACTGGCATAAAATCTTTCCTTAAGACCGAGGAGCCCGCTGTCAAGATAACCGCTTTTCGTTCGGAACCGAAGAATTATACCCGAAAAGTCGGGGAGTCTTATATCAATATTTCCGCTTTTGGTTTCAAAGCTTCCGGCGTTTACAAAGGCGTTGTAGGTGCAGGAAATATTGCCGTCCTTCGCATAGGCGGAAAGCTTTCCGACAGCGCCGTTTACGGTAATATTCCCGCTTCTGGTGCGTATTTCGGTATAGTCCGAGAGGGTTTCGGAAATATATATATCGCCGCTTCCGCTGTCCAGATAAAATTCGCGGTAATCGTTTTCGGGCAGCCATACCGTCATTTTATAGCCGAACTGATCTCTTGCGAACAAAGAGAGGGTAAAGGAATCGTCCTGTACCAATTTAAGGTAATTTACGTCGCTTTGCTCCACTATCATAGGCGTATCGTTGACATATTCCACCAATATTCCGTCCCCTCTGTGAAAACGCAGTTCGTAATCCAAGCCCGATGTGCTTATATTAAGGTACTTGGCGTTTTCAAAAACAAGCCTGTCCCTTACCACGGTGCTTTCAAAACCGGTTTTCTTTGAAAGATACTGGGTTTCCGCCGCCGCCGCCAAAGTGAACAGAGATAAAAGGAAAAAAAGAAGGAGAAATTTGTTTTTTTTGCGCCCGCTGTATATCCTGCGCCATTTTTCGCCCTTAAGAGCCGTAAAGTAGCGCTGGGAAAGTCTCAGACAAAACGGAGAAAACCGCGCGGTGAAAAAGCAAAGGAAACAGCCGAAGAAAAGGCAGAACAGCCCCGCCGCCGTAAGCGCGGAGGGCGACAGATCCGAAACCACTCCGATTGCTCCCAAAAGATAAAGAGCGCCTATCGGCGCGCATAGTATACCAACCGATACCGATAAAAGCGCTGAGGTTATCACCAGAAAATTCACCAGAAACAAGCATATAAGCCCCACAACAGCGGGAAGAAAAAATATTCCCGCGAAAAAAGCCGCTTTGCCCGTTTTTAATCCCGCTTCCCGCAGGTTTTTATTAAGCTTGTCTCCCATATTTGACCATTCCTTCCTCTTAAGGAAGTATTTGAAAAAAACGTTTTTTCTATTTTAAAACTTTATTTTTCCCCATATTTCGGGAAATCCCGTACCCTTTTAAAAACGTTAGTTTTTGCTCTTTTTTCCGTCTTTTGTCAGGGCTTTCGGATCGAAAGCATATGTATCCGTCTCGCCGGCATAACCGCAAACACCCATTCGAGGAGAATTTGTTATCGGCAAACTCATTTCGTATATTTCCTCGTCTTTCTCGGCGCAGTTCCCGCAGTAGAAAGGATTCGGACTTTCATAATCCCCCGCATTTATATAATCCGCCTGCTTGCCGCATTCACAGCAGGTGAATACCATGGGAATATTGCGCGCCAAAAGCCTGACGCCGCGCTGTTGTTTACGGTAAGAGACGCCGATAAAAGTAATAAGCGTTTCGGTTGTGTCGCCGAAGTCATATTCGTGCAGAAGCTGATCTCCCGTATTGAATTCGCCGATTTTTCTTGTCTTGCCCACCACCTGACCGTACCGCGACCTGAAAGCGCTCAGATGTCCGCAGCATTCCAGCCAGATTTTTCTCAGAAATCCGTCAAGCGAGCTTAAAGACGAGCTTACGGGAACGTCGGCGTACAGCCAATAATCCTTGCAGTAAGCGCCTTCTATTTTCAGAAGCCGGCATTCCTGTCCCTCTTCCGGTAAATGCTCCTTTATAATATGATTTATCATTGCGGCGCTGCCGAGTTCTTTACCGCACATATAGCAGTTGCCTTTTGATCCCGCCATACAATTGCCTCCTTATATACGTTTTTTTAAAAGAATAAAGTCAATTAAAATGGTATAGTATTCTCTGACAATAAAAGATATTTCCGCTTTCGCAGTCTGAGGTTATTATACCATAAGAAAAGTGAGCGAAGCGAAAGCTTCCTTTAAAACGGTAAAATGTTCTCAGACATTACAATAATATTTACCGCTTTCCGCAGTCTGAGGTTATTATACCATAAAAAGAGAATTTTGCAGAGCAAAATTCGATTCCTCTGAAAAGGTAAAATGTTCTCAGACATTACAATAATATTTACCATATTTTGCAGTCTGAGGTTATTATACCACATCTTACCGGAAAATACAAGAGATTTTGATTTAGAGTGTCTGCAATTATAAAATTGTAATGACAGTATTGTTTTTATGTAAATTAACGGCTAAAACGCTGGTTTTCTAAATAATTTTGTTATCTAAATTATTTAGAAAACAATTAAAAATTCATATATAAGTTAAGCTTTGATAATAAAAAAACAGCCCTAAAATCAACAGCCGCCCGATTCTGCAAACCGCGCGGCTGTTTTTGCCATAAGCCTTCCACTGTATCTTTTCCCTTATTATATGACATCTTTTTTGCTCTTTTAAAAACCGCTAATACAATCTGGAAACAGAAACATTTCCGCAAAACCCGTCCTGTCGCCCCCCATTTTTCTGAAAAGTGCACAAAAACACACCCCGTTAACTGCTCTTTTTTACCAAAAACCCAAAAATCACACATTTTTTCAAAAAAACACTAAAGTTTTTTGGAAAACTGCCGATATAATTTCTGAAAGGCTCAGGGAACAGAAAACCAAACGAAATAAAATCGTTTGACAAACAAACTTCCGTTTTCGGGTCTTAAAAAGCGAAGTGCACACGCTTAAATTCACCAAACCGCCGT
>CANDLP010000251.1 GCA_947385505.1 uncultured Clostridia bacterium | reverse complement strand
GATTTAAATATAAAACATAACGATGATTTTTTTGTTTTCGCTTATTACGCATATACTTTTTTTCTTGAAGCGGATACAACGGAAATATCCGAACCTATACGCTGTCTTCCCGATATGGAAGAAATAATATCGGATATATGCAAAACTTCCTGTGATATACTTAGGGCGGAAATAAACACAACTGACGACGCCATAGATTTTGCGCGCAACGCTCATATGTCATCGCTTCCCGTTATGTTTCTGTCGGAAGATCCTCTGGCGCTGAAAATGGCGCTTATGCTTTATCAGGGCATAGCCTTGATAGACAGCGACACTTTGATTCCTATGGAAGAGCTTGAAGAAATGTGCGGAAAATACGGCGCAGTGGTTTATTAAAGCCGTGATTGAAAAACAATTTCAAGCATTACAGAAAGGACTTACAACAAATGCATCTTGATGAAAAAACACTGGAAAGCAATCTTGTGTATGACGGAAAAATAGTAAAGCTTTACAGAGATAAGGCTCTTCTTGAAAACAACAGCGAAGTGATCCGTGAAGTTATAAAACACCCCGGCGGAGTCTGCGTGGTTCCCCTCACCGAAGAAAACGAAGTAATAATGGTGACACAGTTAAGATACCCTCATCATAAGGTTCTTACGGAAATTCCCGCGGGAAAGCTCGAATGGGGGGAAGATCATTTTGAATGCGGAAAGCGCGAGCTTAAAGAAGAAACAGGCTGTACCGCCGAAAAATACGATTATCTGGGCTGCCTGCTTCCTACCCCCGCTTACGACACGGAAATAATTCATATGTACCTTGCCCGGGGTCTTTCCCAGGCAGAGCAAAAGCTTGATGAGGATGAATTTCTTGATGTAAAGAAAATACCCTTTGAAAAGGCTGTGGAAATGGTTATGAACGGCGAAATCACCGACGCCAAAACACAGCTTGCGCTTCTTAAAACTAAGCTCCTTCTTGAACGTGAGGGTTTGACGAAATAAAGCTGTTGTATACCGACAGTATTTCCTGTTCAAGCTCCTCCCGCGCTTCCGGGCTTATGGGGTGAACTATATCCCTGAAATTTCCCGCGTCGTCCCTTCTGCTCGGCATCGCCACAAAGAGACGTTCGTCTCCCTGTATTATCTTAATATCATGTATGGCAAGTGAGTTGTCCACCGTTAAGGATACAACGGCACGAAGCCTTGCTTCATTCATGGTTTTCCTGATTCTGACATCGCTGATATTCATTTTTTGCGTTCCTTTCCTGTAAATGTGAATGTACTAATAGTTTTCGCGGGGCAGACGGAAATATTCATAAACATAAAACAGATACAGGGACAATTAGAAATAATTTTTCGGTTTAAGAACACGTTCTCATAGAACTGGCACGTGTCTTTTCGGCGAAATTTTCCACACTCTGCGCCAGAATCCCTTGAAATACGTCAAGTATTCCTGCGGTCTTCTTCCTTGATTGCGAAAAATTTCGCTCGAAAATCCACGCACCACTCCTATGAGAACAAGTTCTAAATTCTGAAAGGAAACTATATGGAAGATTTTCTTACCGGCAAAAAACATATACATTTTATCGGAATAGGCGGAAGCGGTATGTATCCGCTGGCTCAGATACTTCATTCCAAAGGTTTTTACCTTACCGGCTCGGACAATAACGAAACCGAAACCCTCGATCTGGTGAGAAAAATGGGAATACCCGTATACTTAGGACAAAAAGCCGAAAATATAGAAGGTGCGGATCTTATAGTGTACACCGCTGCCATTATGAGCGACAATCCGGAGCTGACAGCGGCAAGGGAAAGCGGCGTTAAAACCGTTGAAAGAGCGGTGCTTCTGGGTCTTATAACAGAGGGCTACCCAAACGCAATTTGTGTTTCGGGCACACACGGCAAAACCACTGCCACCTCAATGATAACCCAGATACTCCTTGCGAATAATATGGATATTTCCGCAGTTATAGGAGGAAAGCTGAAAGCCATAGGCGGCAGCGGCCTGGCTGGAAAAGGCGATACTCTTGTATGCGAAGCCTGTGAATTTATGGATCATTTCTTGGGACTTTCCACAGATGTGGCGGTTGTGCTTAATATTGACGAGGATCATCTTGATTACTTTAAAAATCTTGACAATATAATATCCTCATTCAACAAGTTCTGTAAAAACGCCACGAAAGCGGTTATAATTAACGGCGGCGATCCCAATACCGAAAAGGCTCTTCGGGGAGTCGAAAACAAAGATATAATAACATTTGGGTGGGAAGAAAAAAACGACTGGTACCCGCAAAATATACGAAACGAGGGGAACCTTGAGACATACTTTACCGTTATGCACGATAAAAAGCCCTTCTGCGAAGCGGTAATACACGTTCCCGGCGAACACAATATATTAAACGCGCTTGCCGCCGCCGCCACCGCTCATTATGCGGGAGCAGGTGCGGAGGATATAAAAAAAGGACTTGACGAATTTAAAGGCGCGGGAAGGCGCTTTGAAAAATACGGCGAATACGGCGGTATCACCGTGGTAGACGATTACGGGCATAATCCCACCGAAATAGCCGCAACATTGTCCACCGCCAAAAAGATGAACTTTAAACGGGTATGGGCGGTGCACCAGCCTTTCACCTACTCCAGAACCTATACATTTCTGGATAAATTCGCTTCCGCATTGTCAATTGCAGACAAAACGGTGCTTACCGAGATTATGGGAAGCCGTGAAAAAAACACTTATAATATTTACGCTAAGGACCTGTGTGAAAAGATTGACGGCTGCGTATGGTTTCCCGAATTTGATCAGGCAGCCGACTATGTATGTGAAAACGCGCGTGAAGGCGATCTGATCATTACCTTAGGCTGCGGAGACATATACAAGGCGGCAAGAATGATATGCAAAAAATTAAGTAAAGAAAAGGATGTGCAAAAATGAATAACTTTGATTACCTCAACACTTCCCTTCCACTCAAAAAAAGAATTAAATCTCTTATTTCGCTCCTTACCTTAGAAGAAAAAACAGGCTTTATTCCCACAAGCCAAAAAGCCGTACCGAGACTGGGCATAAAGAAATACGGCGTAGGAACCGAAATCGCCAGAGGCTATGTTTCCCATGAGGAAAACGAACCGGCCACGGTGTTCCCCCAGCCGACCGGAATGGCTTCAATGTTCGATACCGATCTTATGGAAAAAATAGGAAAGGTTGCGGGAACCGAGCTTCGGTATTACGAACACAATACCGACCGTGATCATCTTATTTTATTCGGGCCCACCGTTGACCTTGCCCGCGATCCTCGCTGGGGAAGAAACGAAGAATGCTACGGAGAGGATCCTTATCTCGCGGGAGAAAGCGTTAAGGCATATACAAAAGGCTTGGTAGGAACCAATCCGGATTATTACCGCGCTTCCCCGTCCTTAAAGCATTTTTACGCAAATAACAACGAAAAAGACAGAGCCTCTTCCAGCTCAAATATTGAGCCGAGAACAAAACACGAATACTACTACCGGGCTTTCCGTCCTGCCATTAAATCCGGATATGCACTCGGCGTTATGACTTCATACAACGAGATAAACGGACTTCCTGCAATGATAAATCCCGATATAAACAAAATATGCAAAAAGCAGTGGGGTATGAAGTATGCGGTTACAGACGGCGCGGATGTTTCACAAACCGTAAATGAGCACAAATACACCAAAAATCACGCTGAAACGCTGGCTCTTGCAATAAAAAACGGTACCGACATTATGTGCGATGATCCGCTGCTTGTGACAGAAGCGATAAAGTGTGCGATTGACAGCGGACTGCTCACCGAAAAGGAGCTTGACAAGGCAGTATACAACGCGCTTTGCCCTCGCTTCCTTTTGGGAGAATTCAACCCGCCGGAAAATAATCCGTATTTACATATTCCTCAAAGCAGCGTCAACTGCTTTAAATCAAAGGTTCTTAATCTTCAGGCGGCAAGAGAGGCGGTAACGCTTTTAAAAAACAGCGGACTTCTCCCTCTCAAAAAGGAAAACATTAAAAAATTAGCCGTTCTGGGCGCTCACGGAAACGAAAGCTTCCGTGACTGGTACACCGGCACAAGCTCATATTATGTTACCATACTTGAAGCGCTTCAGTCTCTGCTTCCCGAAACGGAGATAATATATAACGACTGCCGCGATATTATTGCAATTAAATCTTCGGCTACCGGAATGTATCTTAAAGTAAACGACGATGAAACCGTGACCGCCGACGGAACATCCGACGATCAGAGCTGTCATTTCGTTAAAGAAGACTGGGGCGGAGAAATTGTTTTAAAATCGGTAAAGAACGGTAAGTACTTAAATCTTGAGGGAACATACAAGGCAAGCTGCACTTCCCTTTTCACATGGTTTGTAATGCCCATACTAAAGCCGTATGTAACAAGCGGCGGAGTAGCCTACAAAAGCTGGAACAAC
>CANDLP010000250.1 GCA_947385505.1 uncultured Clostridia bacterium | reverse complement strand
TCTATAAATTCGGGCAGCAGCTTAAGCATATCATGCCCCTTATAGTTAGCCTCGGTAATCCATGTGAAATGATTTATTCCGCAGGCGTCTATTACGATTTCCTTGCGGCCGGGGCGGTTCACTCCGAGAATTTCCTTGGCGGCGCAGCACAAAAATTCCTGTGCGTGAAACACCTCATGACAGCAGCCGAAGGCCTTTATTTCGGGGAAAACGTCAAAAAGAGCCTTGGTGCAGGCGGTCATGGGGTTTGTCAGATTTATTACCCATGCGTTGGGGCAGTGCTCTTTTATTTCACGGGCAAAGCCCTCATAAATGGGCACCGTCCGCATTGCTCTCAATACGCCGCCGGGACCTACGGTATCGCCCACCGACTGATAAATCCCGTATTCTTCGGGCAAATGCACGTCGCTTTCCATTTCGTCAAAGGTGCCGGGCAAAATGGAACAGGCGACGAAATCAGCCCCGTCAAGCGCGCCGCCGATATCGGGATAGACCTTATAATCCCACTTGGAAACGGTGTTTTCAGCTTCGTTTATTCTTGCGCCTATTTTTTGGTTCAGCTCCGCGGCGGGAAGGTCTATATCGTAAAGGGCAATTTCTCCGCAAAATCCCTCGGCTAAAGCCAGATCGGTCATAAATACCCTTGCCCACGCCTTGGAGCCGCCGCCTATGTAGGCTATCTTTATATTTTTCATATCAGCTTATCCTTTTCACTTCGGTGTAGCACAACAGGAAAGGGGCCACACCCTTTGCGTCATTTTCAACTATCGGCTCGGAAATGTAATACTCATAGCTTCCGTCACGTCTCCTGTTGTCTTCGGGGCCTAATCCCGCCACAAGACAAATTCCCCCTAAATTCAAATCACCATCATCGCTTACGGTAAGATATTTTTCACAGATTCCGTCAAAGGTCTTTTTGCCGAAGTCCGAATATTTTTTATCTATCACGCCTAAACGCGCGCCCTTCATCATGGCGTAGGCTATCATGCTGCTGCCGCTGGTTTCGAGATAATTTCCTTCTCTTCCGCATTGATCGATAACCTGATAAAACATTCCCGTTTCCTTATCGGCGTATTTTGAAATTCCCTCTATAACCTCCGCAAAAACAGCTTTAAGCTCTTCCTTTGCCGCTTCGTCATCCAGATAGCCGATATTGTCTATAAGAGAAATACAGAACCAGCCCATCGCTCTCAGCCAGAAATTTTTTGAGCAGCCTGTGTTTTTGTCAGCCCAAAAAGCCGTCTTGGAACAATCCATTCCGTGATAATAAAGCTTTTTGTCATTGTCAAACATATACCGGCGCACGTTTTTGAATTGATTTACTGTATCGGAATAATCCTTTCCGCCGAATTCCTTTTGGAATCTTACGTAAAACACCTGCGCCATATAAAGTCCGTCCAGCCAGATTTGGTTGGGATAAATCTGCTTGTGCCAGAAGTTGCCCGTATTGGTTCTCGGCTGGTTCTTTAACTGCTCATACAAAAGGAAAATCGCTTTTTTATACTTTTCCTTGCCTGTTTTACGGTAAAGATCAAATAAAACCCTGCCTTCGTTTATATCGTCCAAGTTATATTTGTCCATTGAGTAGCCTAAAATCGAGCCGTCCTCTTTTACATAGTAATCTATAAATTTTTCGACAAAATCAAAGTATTTATTCTCCCCCGTGATATCTCCAGCACAAAGGAGAGCGGTCATCATACAGCCGTCAATATAATTCCAGTGGGGCTTTTTACCGCCTCTTATGCTTTCGATATTCCACAGCGGAGCGTCGGGAGTGGACTTGTTCAAAAGCTTTTCAATGTAATTTTCTATACGTTCGTACATTGTTTTTACCTTTCAGATCAGTTTATCTTAAACCTATTTTCTTTAAAACTTCGTTTGTTGTAAGCGAGCTGTCCCGATATATAAGCCCCCGCATTTCAAAGGGCAGTTCCGCATAGTTTCCGAGCTTTATTATTTTACCGAGAGTTCCGTGAACGGCTTTTCCGTCTTTGCCGACTATCCTTGCGGGCATTCCGAAAAACATTTGAAACAGCAGATTGCTCCCGTCAACAATCAAAAGACGATTCAAAACATCTCTCCTTGTCTCCCGTCGGAATCATTTTTCAAAGCTCTTTCACAAGGGTATCTACATGGCTTACAATAAGATTTGCACCTTCGTTTCCGCTTATATCTATATTTCTGACGGTAAGCTTTTTAACATTGTCGAAGTACATTCCCGCCTTGCACATTTTTTCCGCGTTGTTCCTCATGGCGGGCACGCCCGGCTGTGCGTTTTCATCGTAGGTGAATTTTATATTTTCCACCGTGATTTCTTCAATGGGCATTTCGGGAAGCCCGTCGCAGTAACAGGCGGCAACCTGACAATTAAGGCAATCCATATCCTTAAAAGTAAATTTTCCCAAATAGGGAGTCCGCTCGTCCACCTCTAATTTTTCACGGGTGGTGTTATACTCGGAATAGCGGTCTTCGTCACAGCAGTTATACCACATATTTATAACTATCGGTGTGAGAACGCCGTCCATTTTGATATTTTCAAAGAGAACTCCGTCAATTACTGCGTCTTTTCCTCTTCCGCGGCGAGTCTTTATGCGCAATCCTCTGTCGGTATGATTAAAGATACAGCGGTTAACGGTAAGATTTTTAACACCGCCCGCCATTTCGCTGCCTAAGGTTATCGCGCCGTGACCGAACTGCATCAAACAGTTTCTTATTGTATGATGATTTGCGGGGGTCTTGTATTTTTTGCCTATTTCTATTTTGCCTGATTTAATGGCGATACAGTCGTCGCCTACGCTGAACTTGCAGCCGATTATGTTTACATGATCGCAGGCTTCCGGATCCAAAGCGTCGGTATTGGGGCTGTCTTTGGGAGCGTTTACCGATACGTCGAGAAAATCAAGGTTACGGGAGAAGTAGGGGTGAAGCTGCCACGAGGCGGCGTTTTGTACGGTTACCCCGTGAAGGGTAATATTTTCACAGCGGTTGGCAAATAAAATTCTCGGTCTTCCCGTTTTCCGTTCCTTTACGTTTATCCACCATTCGCTGTTCTGCGCGTTGCCGTCTATGGTGCCTTTTCCGACTATTTGTATATCCTCCGCGTATTCCGCAAACAGCAAGGCTTGATGCATGGGAATGGAAACGCCCTCCCATGTACCCGTTTCCACAAGCTTTCCGCTTACCATATCATCTACCGAACCGGGGATAACGGGATAACGCTCGGGATCGGTATTTCCCAATAAAACCGCTCCCTCTGAAATATCCAAAATGATGTGGCTTTTAAGGCAAAGAGGGGCGATACTGTAAACGCCCTCCGGAAAATGAAGCCGTCCTCCCTTGGGAAGGCAGTTTATAGCCGTCTGGATATTTATCGTATCATCGTGCTGCCCGTCGCCTATTGCGCCGAAGTCTTTTACATTTACGGCACAGGTTTCTTTTGGGGTAGTAAAATTGACCATACCGTGACCTGTCACTTCAAGAGTGTATTCTGTGCCCGGGGTCAGGTCAAAGAGCGAGAAAACGTTTGCGGTTGAAGTAAAAAGGTCTTTTCCGTTTAATGTTACCTTGTATTCAAAGTCGGAAAAATAGGGAGTATTGTTTTCCAGCTCGAAACAGGCGGACACGGGACTTTTATATAGAATATTCAACATTTTTTGTTCCTCCGGTTGTTTATTTGAACATTTTTAAGTACATATTTACTGCTTTTGTTAAAGTGACTGATTTATTATTAAGCTTTTCGCATATTTTAGATTTTATGCTTATTTCTGTGCCAAACGCGCCAAATGTGTCAATCTGCACAAGGACGCGGCATAAACGCTTTTTATTTTTTTCCGTTTCCCGCTTTAGCGTTTGCATCCTTAAACACTTTTATAAGCCCGTTCTTTATAACAATAAAGAGCATATCGAACCCCATATACAAAAGTCCGAACAAAATAGGTTCAACCCCTATCGGCACAGCTTCCGCCGTTTCCGCGGGCCCTGCAAGGATCGTATTGATCACTGTATAAAACTGCATAACGCAGAATAATATCACAGCCGAGTAGATAACATTCAAAAATACGGTCCAGAACTTTTTCGAGGGGATCATCATCCACTTGTCATAGGCTCCTTTTTCGGGTTCAAAGTGCCTTAGAGTGTGATTTACCAGCAGGTCGTTACATACCCCCAAACCTATGGACAAGGCCGCCAGCAGATCCAGTCCCGCCAGATAAGTGCCCAATCCCCAGAGGAAGAAATAACAAATAGCTCCGCTGAACCAGAATTTTATAAAAACTATCTTCAGCCAAGAGGGTATGTGAATCCCCTTTCTTGATTTGTATTTTCTTATCTCCGCGTCGGACACGGGCGGCGCATTTTTAGCGTTCACCAGCTTCTCAATAGACTCGGTTTTCAAATCGTAATAAGATCGGAAGAGCAC
>CANDLP010000249.1 GCA_947385505.1 uncultured Clostridia bacterium | reverse complement strand
GAGATGACGCTCCGTGACTGGAGTTCAGACGTGTGCTCTTCCGATCTCCTTACCGTCTTTACGTCGTGGTATACTTCATCGTAGCTGTCCTTTAAAATAAACAGCCAGCCCTTATTGGCGATATAGCTGTAGCTCAGCAGATAACGGTCGCCGCTGCTATCGTAATAGGAATGTTCGCCGACTGTCTCGCCGCCGTTTTTTACTTTTTCGATTAGCTCCAGACACCCTGCGTCATCGGTAACGGTATTGATAAGCTCCGAACGCATATTGTATATATACAGACCCGATTCAAC
Organism: uncultured Clostridia bacterium; assembly: GCA_947385505.1. Lineage (GTDB taxonomy): Bacteria > Bacillota > Clostridia > Oscillospirales > Ruminococcaceae > Ruminiclostridium_E. The sequence goes on along the minus strand of CANDLP010000249.1, from coordinate 4,199 downwards.
ATCAAGAAGTATATAACGTCCGTTGGGCAGATTGTCTATAGTAAGCCTCCCTATAGACTGCATCAATTGGTCGGCATATACCGCGCAGCCGACATATCCGATACAGTTTTCCCCGTCAAAAACGGGATAGTACATTGAGATGACCATATTTCCTGTTCCGGGGGAGATCATAACTCCGAAATTAGACAGCCTGTCTTTAACAAAAACCGTGCTTTGGAACCAATCTATCGTATCTTCGCCGCGTGTGTGTATTCCTATCGCTTGTTCGGAGGTGTGCGTCAAAACGTGAGTATCCGGTTCGGCTATATAAATGCCTTCAAAAATCTTTTTTTGATTGGAATAATCAACGGTGTATTGCTGAGCTTTTTTTGAAGTTCGGGATCGTTAGGGGAAAGCAGAAGCTCGCGTACCTGACTTCCCAGCGAAAATGTTTTAAGACTTTCCTCTGCGGATTGAATAAAGTCATTGATAATCTCTGAACGCGATTTTACAACGTCCGACATCTGGCTTTTTATATTTTGGTTCACGATATTTGAAGCAAACCACGACGCCATTATCCAAATCAAAATAACACCCAATATTGTGGGAATGGCGATGTAAACACTTAACCTTTTTGCGAATTTTATATTTTCCATTTTGGCGGCATCCTCCAAATTTATTGTTAAGGGCATCTCTAAAAACCATAGTGCCCCAGATGCGCAGTCAGATTTTTCGTAAGATTGCATAAATTTGACGCAGGCAGGCAAGCGCCTGTCAAGGAAAATTTGTGCGATATGACGGAAAATATGCAAGCATATGAGGTGCTAAGGCTTTAGCCGGTGGTTTTTAGAGGTGCCCTTAAATAAAAATCTGCGATGAGTAAAGAAGACGGCTTCCATAACCCGGTATATTATAATTATATCATAATTGCTTGTATATCATAATTTTGTTGAAAATATCATTTTTATGTACTGATATTTTAAAAGAAATAGTGCAGACAATAATAACTTAAAAGCGGTTGGTTGTGTTTTAAAAGTCTATTGTTTAAAAAAGCTAAACTTTTAAAGAAAACTGCCGATATAATATAAAAAGCTTATCAGCTTTTTGTAAAAAGAGGAGGTATCCCTATGCCGAAAATCATTGATTACAGCATTTTATTTCAAAGCGCATTCGGCGCACAGAAAACAAATCCCATCGGCAGCTTTCAGCTTTCCGCTCTTAACAGCCGTTCCGTACAGCAGCAGCTCAAGGCGGCGGGGATAGATACTAACAGTAAGCAGTACAAAACCGTAATAAAAAACATGATGTCTGCCGCCAAGGGCAACGGGGCTATGTATACAAATCCTCAGGCTATAAAAAATTTAATGAAAAATTACGACGAAGACGGGGATTATATTGATCCTGTGACGGGTTTGGCGGGGCTGTTGGTGACAGAAGAAAACAACGCTTCCAGAAAGCGCATTATTTCCATTCCCGAGAGCAGCAGGGAGGAAATGTTTGAGCTTACCAAAAGAGAGTTTATCCAAGAAAACGGCGTGGCTAACGGCGATACCACAAGACGTTCGGACGTGTATACAAATTTGTACAGAAAAATGCAGAAAAACGACCGTTTAGCGGCGGGATATACTATGGAGCAATACGAAAGAGCTTACAGCCGTGCGCTTTACGCGGCGGTAAAAAAAGCCGATCCCAATTGGAAAATAGGAAATCCCATTCCGAAAAACGCTCTTGACGGAATTACAAGGGAATCCGTTGAAGCTTCGCTTGTACAGTCCGGAAACGAGTTTATTTCAGCGGATTCAGAACGTGACGCAGCCGTAAACGGCGCCGTTTACGGAAAAACCGTCTCTCAAATAGAAAACGCTTTTGCGGAGCAGCTGAAGAATGCACCCCAAATAATCAGAAAAGAAGAAATGTCGGTTGAAGTAAACGGGAATATAAGAGCGGAAAAGATGGCAAGACTTGAAAAACAGTTAAAAGAAGGAAGCTTTGTCACACAAAAAGAAAAGCTGGATATGAAAATTTAAATCGTAAGTTTAATACTAATTCTCGATCAAAGTACGGACAATTTTTGTTGTCGATTGAGAATTGGTGTTTTGGGTGTACTTCATAATCAATATTTCACAAAAAGGAACTGTAATCATTCCTGAAAAGGCATTGATTACAGTTCCTTTTTGTAAAAAAGCGTGCACATTTAGCGGCGAAGAGGCAAATTATTATCCATTCATTTATTTGAAAAGAGTACAAAATATCGGAGGAACATTATATGATTTTCAAAGCGAGTAACGGGGCGGAGATCATAGAGAGAATACAGATTGATGAAGCCGAAGCAATAAAAAAATATACTGCTTTAAATCATGCCCTTGTGATCGTAAAAATAGACGGCGATTATCTGTTGGGGTGGCATAAGTGGCGAAATGATTGGGAAACCTTCGGCGGCCGCATTGAAGAGGGCGAGGATTTAAGAGCGTGCATTAACAGAGAGTGCGAAGAAGAGCTGGGAATTAAAGACGTGGATTTTGAATATCTCGGCGTTGTACATTATAATATGCCTCCCGATTATTGGGCAAAGGAGTGGCATGAGGAATACGGCGGACTTTACGGGATTACTCTTACAAGGCAGGATTTTGATTTTATGGAAGAAAAACGGTTTGACAGAGACGAGATAGGCGAAATCGCTTTTTATTCGGATATTAAAAAGCGCGGTGAAAAAATAGATGAGATAAATGAAAAATTATTGGATTTTTACCAAAATACTGATTGATACTATTAACCGATTAAAATTTAAAAAATGGATTTTAATTGGTTAATAGCGCTTCGGGTGTAATAACCGAGAAAGTCTCTCTGAATAAAAACAAGTTTAATTCAGACTGTATTTTTCTTTATACTCCTTAAACCGTCTGACAAAATTTCCGCTGTCCTCTTGAATCTCCTTCTGGGATCTGTGCATATCCATATTGTTATCCGCAATATCAATAATACAAAGGGCAATATTTGAGCAGTGATCCGAAACCCTTTCCAGATTGGTCAGCAGATCGGAATAAACAAATCCCGCTTCGATTGAACAATGCCCCTGCTGCAAACGGTAAATATGCCGTGAGCGGGCTTTTTCCTTAAGCCTGTCTATAACCTCCTCCAAAGGCTCCACCGACATCGCTGCTTCAAGATTGTTATCCAAAAACGCCTTCAGAGAAAGCTCTGTTATTTCCTTTACCGCCGAAGTAAGCACTTTAAGCTCCGAAACGGCGTCGGCTGTAAATTTCAGTTCCTTTTCTTTCATTTCCTCCGCCGCTTCCAATATATTTACGGCGTGGTCGGATATTCTTTCAAAATCCCCGATAAGCTTTAAAAGCTTGGCCGCTTCCCTGTTTCCGTCGGCGCTTATCCGCATAGCGCTCAGCTTTACCAGATAGGTGCCCAAAATATCCTCCCTGCGGTCGGTTTTCTCTTCTTTTTCGCGCACGGAAGCGGCAAGCTCCGGCGAGTACTCTTCCAACGCTTTGATTCCGTCCAGCAAAGATTCCACGGAAATTTTCGCCATATCGGAAGTAACTTCACAGCATCTTTCCAACGCTACGGGAGGAGTAGCTAAAAGTCTTTCGTCAAGTACTGGACAGCGTTCCTTTTCTTTGGCGTCGGGAACCAGTTTTTGTACAAGCCTTTCCAACAGTCCCGACATGGGAAGCATAAGCACGGTGCATAAAACGTTAAACAGCGAGTGTGAAACGGCTATGCCGAAAAGCGACGCGGGTTCCTCCAGAAGCGGAATCGGGAAAAGCGCTTTTATTATTATGAACACTGTCAGGCAGAACGCCGTGCCTATAACGTTGAACAAAAGGTGTACCATCGCTGCCCGTTTGGCGTTTTTGTTGGCGCCCACAGAGGAGATCATTGCGGTAACGCAGGTACCTATGTTCTGTCCCATTATTATGGGGACGGCGGCGCCGTAGGTGATTTGCCCCGTTGCCGCCAGAGCTTGAAGAATACCAACCGAAGCGGAGCTGGACTGGATCACCGCGGTTAAGACCGCACCTGCCAATACGCCGAGAACGGGGTTTTTAAATAAAATAAACAGGCTCTGGAATTCGGGAAGTTCGCCAAGCGCCGATACGGAACCGGTCATAGCGTCCATTCCGAACATAAGCGTGGCAAAGCCCAGCAGTATAAGCCCGCTGTCCTTTTTCTTTCCGCTTTTGCAGAACATATATAATATTATTCCC
>CANDLP010000248.1 GCA_947385505.1 uncultured Clostridia bacterium | reverse complement strand
CCCACGTCCGTGCACACTCTTTCCCTACACGACGCTCTTCCGATCTCTATGGCTATGTCTTCAAGCTTGGGGGATTTATCGCTTTTGTCGGCAACGTGGGGAGGTAGAGTTGAAACAATTCCCTTTATGGGTTTCTTTCCGTATACCGTCACATTCTGGGCAAGCAGCGTGCGCTTGTCAATCCCCATTCCCCCTACCTTAAGAAAACCTTTATCGTCGATAAAGGTAACTATCATTCCGATTCGGTCAATATGCGCGTCAAGAAGCAGTGTGGGTTTGCCCTCATCGCCTATAAAGCCGATAACGTTTCCAAAGTCATCGGCTCTAACATTATCTGTGTATTCCGAAAGCAGCCCAATCAGTGTTTCATGAGCGGCTTTTTCACCTCCGCTCACCGAAGGAATAGCACAAAGTGTTTTAAGTGTTTCTTCAATGTTCATATCATCATTCCTTTGATTTTATAAATTTAAGGATATCTGCATTTTATGTATATCCATGTAACAACTTTTTATAGTATACCCCTTTATCTGCTTTTAGTCAATAAAAATTGAAGTATCGGTATTAACAAAGTTTTTGTGCAAAACATAGTCTAAATTGGTAAAAAAGATAAGACATTAAGAGAGACCGAACAGTATTACTAACTCCTGTCTAAAAGACAGCCCCATCTTTTTAGAGCATAAATAAAATAACAGCATATAAAAAACAGAGAATCTCTAAAATTCAATGTTCAAAGAATTTTTAGAGATTCCCTATGTAATAAATAAAATGAAAAACCGTGAATAACCCACACGGAAGCGCCGCTATCGTGTTTTTTCGGTCAACAGCGTAAGCAAAAAAAGCAAGACAAGGCGATATGGTTAATATCAAAACCACAAAAATTTTTACCCAGCCCATATAATAAAGCGCCCATCCGATAAAATATAATAAAACAGAAATAAACACCGCAACTATCCAAAAAGTGATCTTTATTTTTCCGCAATTCCGATTTTTAATAAAGCACAGTGCAGCCACCATAAGTATACGAAATACAGAGGATAATAAATCGACGGATAAACCAAATATACTTACGTCAACGTTATTTCTCAAAATATCATTTGGCGCCGGAACAAAAGACCAGATTAAATTTGGTATCATTATGACAAAAAACAGAATAAGCGCACGAAAATCAAACCCAAATGTGTATTTTTGCAATACATTATTCAAAATATGTAAGGCTCCTTAAATAAACGACGTTATTTTATCGCCCATCTCTGAGCAGCTTACAAGACGGCTGCCATCGCTCATTATATCTCCCGTACGGAAACCGTTTTCAAGCGCCAGATCCACGGCATTTTCAACAGCGTCCGCTTCCCTGCTCATTTCAAAGCTGTATCGGAGCATCATAGCGGCAGAAAGAACAGCGGCTATTGGATTAGCCTTGTTTTGCCCCGCTATATCGGGGGCAGAGCCGTGTATAGGCTCATAAAGACCAAGGCTTCCCTCTCCGAGACTTGCGGAAGGGATCATACCGAGGGATCCTGTTATCATACTTGCTTCATCGGAAAGGATATCGCCGAACAGGTTTTCGGTAACAATAACATCAAACTGAGCGGGATCACGCACAAGCTGCATTGCCGCGTTATCCACCAGCATATCCGAAAACTCCACATCGGGATATTCCGAAGCCACCTTATGTGATACTTCTCTCCAAAGCCTTGAGCTGTCAAGAACATTTGCTTTGTCTATGCTTGTAACCTTATTACGGCGCTTTTTCGCCATATCAAAGGCAACTCGGCAAATTCTCTCGACCTCGTAATCACTGTATTTCATCAAATCTGAAGCGGTTTTGCCGCCTTTTTCATCTGTATATGTCCTTTTTTCACCAAAGTATGCTCCTCCGATAAGCTCACGCACTATCACAAGATCAAGCCCCTTATCGGTGATTTCCGTTTTTAAAGGGCAAGCGGCTGCCAAAGGCTTAAGCAGCTTGGCGGGACGAATATTTGCAAACAGCTTCAAGGCTGACCTTATCCCCAAAAGCCCCGCTTCAGGACGCTTTCTCCCTTCCCCTTTGTCCCACTTTGGACCGCCTACTGCGCCGAGCAGCACACTGTCCGAAGCAAGACACTTTTCCACTGTTTCTTTCGGAAGCGGCTCTCCTGTTTCGTCAATAGCTATACCGCCCATTAAAACATAAGTATAATTAAAACTGTGACCGAATCTTTCGGCGACTCTGTCTAAAACCTTTACGGCTTCTCCGGTTATTTCGGGTCCTATCCCGTCGCCTTTTATAACAGCTATATTTTTTGTCATCTTCCTGACCTTTCTTTAAGGCATAATTTATATAAGCTCTTTAATATACCTGAACGCGCGGTTTTTGCCGGAAAGATTTTCACAAACGAGATAAAATCCGTCGGCATGAAAGCCCATATGTCCGTAAAATCCCTCAGCCCTTATATTCCCTTCCATAACAAACAAGACTGCACGCTTAAACCCGATTTGCAAAAAACTGTTCAGAGCAAATCTCAAAAGCCTTCCTCCCATTCCGTTTCCGATAGCGGAAGGAGCAAGATATAGCTGATCTATCTCAGCCGTATCCGTAAAATCATCGCTTTCATATCTGTGCGAAGAACAAACTCCCGTTATTTCACCTTTTAAGATTATAACATAAATTATATCTCCTTTTAAAAGGCGGCTTTTTAACATATCTTCACGCCTTGGCAAATTGGTAAAAAGCTTCATATCATCATCGGAAATAAGTTCTCCGTAAGCCGCTTTCCATGAATCAGCAATTACGCGGGCAATTGCTTTCACGTCCGATATTTGCGCCTGTCGTATAAATACTTCATTATCCATTTACTTTTTAATAGAATTGAGAAGGCCGCCTTTATCGATAATATCCTTTATAAATTCAGGAAAAGGCTCTGCGGTATATACTTTTCCGGTAGTTGCATCGGTAATTTTTCCGCTGTCAAAGTCAATTTCCACCTGATCGCCGTTTTCTATTTCCTTTGCCGCTTCCGGACATTCCAGAATTGGAAGTCCGATGTTTATTGCGTTGCGGTAAAAAATTCTTGCAAATGTACAGGCGATAACACAGGCAATTCCGCTCTCTTTTATGGCAATTGGCGCATGTTCACGGGAGCTTCCGCAGCCGAAGTTAGCTTCTCCGATCATAATGTCGCCGCGCTTCACTTTACCCACAAAATCCTTGTCAATGTCCTCCATACAATGAGCCGCCAATTCCTTTGGATCAGAGGTATTCAGATATCTGGCGGGAATTATAACATCGGTATCCACGTTGTCGCCGTATTTATGCACAGCGCCGTGTGCGGTTAGCTTGCTCATTTTGCTCTATTCCTTTCTTATACCCATTTGGCTACTCTGTAACGATATAATCCGCCGTATCCAGCCGTTCCACATTATTCAGGATATTCTGCACGTTAAAAAGCAGCGGGCTGTTGTTATATCTTTCCAAAGCCGGCTTTCCTGTAAATTTGCATATAATCAGCATATCGGCGGATGAGCTGTCCAAAAGGAGATTTTCCGCTTTTATCTCCAAAAGACCGTCTATTTTTCCCGAAAGTCTCTCCAAACCCTCTTTCAGTTTTACCGCCGAAATTCTTTTGTCGCTCTCCGACATATCGGATCTAAAATTCACAAGGGAAATATGAGTAAGCATAATTGTCAGTTCCTTTCTGTTAATGCTTTAATGCCATAACCGTTTAAATTGCTATTGTATATCATATTACCGTTTTATTCTTTACGGAATTATCCGTTATATCCGACAATTTTTCCCGCTGCCGCACTTGCGGCGGCAACTATGGGACTTGCCAAATAAACCTCGCTGTCGGGATGCCCCATTCTCCCCACAAAATTGCGGTTGGTAGTTGAAACCGCTCTTTCCCCCGCAGCCAGAATTCCCATATGTCCCCCAAGACAAGGACCGCAGGTGGGAGTTGAAAACACACAGCCCGCGTTAACAAATATCTCCGACAATCCCGTTTTTATACATTCCAGATAAACTTTTTGCGTAGCGGGAATAACTATGCAGCGCACTCCTTTTGCCACATGCTTTCCCTTTAGCACCTCTGCGGCGGCTGCCATATCGCTTATTCTGCCGTTGGTACAGGAGCCTATTACCGCCTGATCAATTTTTATGTCCCCGAATTCCTCTTCCGTGCGCGTATTTTCAGGAAGATGCGGGAAAGCCACCGTCTGTTTAATCTCGCTCAGGTCGATATCAAACACCTCGCTGTAGCGAGCGTCCTTATCAGCGGTAAAGCAGTCGTAATTTCTGCTTACACGTTCATTTACATAAGCGATCGTAATATCGTCAACCTCAAAAATACCGTTTTTCGCACCCGCTTCTATCGCCATATTGGCCATACAAAGGCGATCGTCCACCGACAATGCGGAAAGTCCGTCTCCGCCGAACTCCATACTTTTGTACAAAGCTCCGTCAACTCCGATTTTTCCGATAATATGCAGTATAACGTCCTTTCCGCTGACGTATTTT
>CANDLP010000247.1 GCA_947385505.1 uncultured Clostridia bacterium | reverse complement strand
CTACACGTCCGTGCACACTCTTTCCCTACACGACGCTCTTCCGATCTATCCCGAAAAGATAAAACAGACTCTCACCGAGTACGAGCTTGTATGCGAGGAATGGGGCGGAGATATTATCTGTGTTCCCGTATCAGCGAAAACGGGCGAAGGTATGGATACCCTTCTGGAAATGGTCAACCTTACTGCGGACGTAATGGAGCTTAAGGCGAATCCCAACCGTCTTGCAAAGGGCGCGGTAATCGAAGCGAGACTGGACAAGGGAAGAGGTCCTATCGCGACCCTTCTGGTACAGAACGGTACTCTTCATTCAGGAGACGTTATTATCGCGGGTACGGCGGTTGGTCACGTAAGAGTAATGCGCGACGACACGGGACGCTCTATCAAAGAGGCGGGTCCCAGTGTGCCTGTTGAGATAATGGGACTTGGCGAGGTACCGTCGGCAGGAGATTCCTTTGCGGTGGTAGAGGATGAAAAGCTTGCCAGAGAGCTGGTGCAAAAGCGTAAGTTTGAGGAAAAGGAAGCTCAGTTCAATCTTTATCAAAAGGTAACCCTTGACAACCTGTTCGCTCAGATCGAGGAAGGCGAAATGAAGGAGCTCAGACTTATTGTCAAAGCGGATGTACAAGGCTCGGTTGAAGCAGTTAAACAGTCCCTTGAAAAGCTCTCCAACAACGAGGTAAGAGTAAGAGTTATCCATGGGGCGGTAGGTGCAGTAAGCGAAAGCGACGTAATGCTTGCCAGCGCTTCAAACGCCATAATAATCGGCTTTAACGTAAGGCCTAACCCCGCCGCACAGGAAAACGCCAAGAGGGACGGAGTTGATCTCAGACTTTACAGAATCATTTACGACGCAATCGAAGAGATCGAAACGGCGATGAAGGGTATGCTTGCGCCTAAGTACAGGGAGATTATGTTAGGCAAGGCAGACGTCAGAATGACTTACAAGATCACCGGAGTTGGTCCTGTAGCCGGCTGTTATGTTACCGACGGCAAGCTTCAGCGCAATTCAATGATAAGAGTGGTGAGGGACGGTATAATAGTAGCGGACGATAAGATTGCGGGGCTTAAGCGTTTCAAGGACGACGCAAAGGAAGTCGCTCAAGGCTTTGAGTGCGGCGTTTCGCTGGAGAAATTCGGCGATATAAAGGAGGGCGATGTGTTTGAATGTTATTTCATGGAGGAGTACAGAGATTAAGCTTTTCCTGAATTAACAATACTCGCCGTTAAATATAAAAGGCGGCAGTAGAGCCGCCTTTTGTTGTTAATTATTTGTGTGTCAGAGTATTGATGGTATATATGGAAACTTATGCAGGCAAAATAACAGGGTACACATATTTTTGCAGTCAAAAAAGGTAAACAGGCGGTGAAGCCGCGCAATTCTTTTTTTACTTTTCTTTTTGGGATCCAAAAAGGAAAGCGGGATTTGAGACAAAAACCGGAGTACACAGTGTAAAAAAATCTTTATGGCGGATAAATTGTGTGCTGTTCTTTTTATGGATTGCCAAAGAATTAAACGTCGGACAAAAATATTGCAAAATTATATGTATAATTTGTGGATAGCGGTTATACGACAGCAGCCGCATGAAAGGAGAGCATATGCCTAATCACAATATATCCCGTCTCACAGAGGACGTAAAGCGGGAAATCTCCTCCGCTATGCCCCAGCTTAAAGACAAGCACATAGCAAACGGATTAGTAACCGTAACCGATGTAGAAATAACCAACGACTTAAGCTACTGCAAGGTTTATGTGAGCGCCCTCGGCGGAGGCGAAAAAACAAGGGAAGCGGTGGAAGCCCTGCAAAAAGCGGAGGGCTTTTTCAAAAGAAGAATAAATGCAAGGATAAAAATGCGTAAAATGCCCGAAATAACTTTTGTGGCGGATAATTCCCTTGACTATTACGAAAGGATCAACAATATCATAACCAATCTTCCCCGCAAAAGCAATGCGGAAGAAATAAACAGGCCGGACAAAGCGGAAGATCAATCTTAAGACGCAGCAGCATAATCTTTGTGCTCAGTCACCTTAAAGAAAGGATAAAGCGGTATGAATAAAGCGACGAATATTACTTTGAAGCAGGCGGCGGAGTATTTAACCGAACACGATTATTTCCTGATCCTGTCTCACGCGAATCCCGACGGAGATACCGAAGGCTGTGCCTACGGACTTTGCGGCGCATTGCAAAGGTTGGGCAAAAAAGCGAGGATTGCTTGTTCCGACCCTTTATCCGAAAGATTTTCCTATATGGAAGAGGCGGTTGAAAAGCAGCAGTTTGAAGAAAACTGTGTTATTTCGGTGGATGTGGCGGACAGATCCCTGCTGGGGGATCTGGAGGAGAAATACGGCGATAAGATAGACCTGGCGATTGATCACCATATATCTCACCGTCCCTTTGCACGGCGGATTTATGTGGACGATTCCGCGGCGGCAGCGTGTGAGATAATTTATGATCTTGTTAAGCTTTTGGGAGCAAACTGTCTTGATGAAAAAAACGCCAAGTGCCTTTATACCGGAATAGCCACCGATACCGGTTGCTTTAAGTTCGGAAATACCACAAAGTACACTCATCAAAAAGCGGGAGAACTGATGGAATACGGTTTTGACGCCGCTGCGCTGAATTACCTGCTTTTTGATATGAAAACAAAGGCGCGTATAGGGCTTGAACGCTACGTTTTTGAAAATTTAGAGTTTTTCGCCGAAGATAAAGGGGCGGCGATAGCTCTTTCCAAGGAAATTCTTGATAAGGTGGATATCGAGGACGTTAACGGAATTTCCGCTTTGCCCAGACAGATACAGGGGGTAGAGGTGGGAATAGTGCTTAAAGAAAAAGACGATGGCTGGAAGGTATCGCTTCGCTCAAACTGTGTAAACGTACAGGAAATATGCAGCCATTTCGGCGGCGGGGGACATATAAGAGCCGCGGGCTGTACCATCAAGACCGCCGACGCGGAAGAAGCCAAACGGCTTATTAAAGAAGAAGCTGCGAAAGCTATTGAGAAGCTTTTAAAATAAAGTACTCTGAAAACTTGACTGCCCTTTTCAGGAGAAAGGACTTTCATAACGGTATGAACGGAATAATTTGCATTTACAAGGAAAAGGGAATGACCTCTTTTGACGTTGTGGCTAAGATACGCCGTATATATAAGACAAAAAAAGTCGGTCACGGCGGAACTCTTGATCCTATGGCGGAAGGGGTGCTTCCCGTTTTTGTGGGCGACGCCACAAAGGCGGTGGATTTCTGCCCCGATGATACAAAACAGTATGTGGCGGGCTTTCAGTTCGGTATAACCACCGATACTCAGGACATAACCGGAAAGGTCTTGTCCACCTGTGACGCATATGTCAGCCGCAACAAAATGCCCATGATAGAAAGAGTGTTTACGGGGGAGCAGTTACAGACTCCTCCCATGTATTCGGCGGTAAAGGTAAACGGACAAAGACTTTACGATCTTGCCCGAAAAGGAGAGGTTGTAAACAGACAGCCGCGTAATATAACCGTTTACGAGCTTAAAGTACAAAAATACGAATATAACAGCGGCGAGATGTCGGTGACTTGTTCCAAAGGCACTTACATACGCACTTTAATACACGATATAGGTCAGAAGCTGGAAACAGGAGCGGTTATGACTTCGCTGGTAAGAGTCAGGTCTGGTGTTTTTACTTTGGACGATTGTTATCGGCTTAACGAGCTGGAAAGCAAAGCCGAAGACGAGTTGGAGTCTTTGCTGATGCCCCTTGAAAAGCTGTACGGACAGCTTCCCAAAGCGCGCCTTGACGAAAAGCAAACCAAGCTTTTCAGAAACGGCGCTGTTCTTGACGCGGACAGGATACGTTTTGATATAATTTATGATAAAGGCTATTATATAGAAGGCGCGGACAGCGTTTTTTTAGGATTGGGAAAAATAGGCGAAAAGCACGAGCTTGAAGTGCTGCGCCGTTTCAATACCGACTCCACCAATGTAATGAAGCCCGTTGCCGCAGAAAACAATTATACTCAAATCAAAACCGCTGCGGAAAGAAAAGCGGAAAAAATTACCGAGGGTTTTGATGATAAAACAAAAATTGACGACATCGAACAGTCGGTTACGAAAAATACGATTGAGGAAAATGAGGAATCAATTGCGGAAGCGGTTAAAGAAACGTTGGAAGCAACTTACGAAGAAGCAATTGCGGAAGCAGTTGAGGAAACGTCGGAAATACCTTCCGAAGAATCGATTGCGAAAACAGTTGAAGAAACGTCGGAAATACCTTCCGAAGAAGCAATTGCGGAAACAGTTGAAGAAACGTCGGAAATACCTTCCGAAGAAGCAATTGCGGAAGCCGTTGAAGAAACGTTGGAAGTACCTTCCGAAGAAGCAATTGCGGAAACAGTTGAGGAAACGTTGGAAATACCTTCCGAAGAAGCGATTGCGGAAACAATCAAAGAAACATTGGAAGCACCTTCCGAAAAAGTGATTGCAGAAGCGGTTGAGGAAACGTTAGAAGCAACTTCCGAAGAAGCGATTGCGGAAACGGTTGAAG
>CANDLP010000246.1 GCA_947385505.1 uncultured Clostridia bacterium | reverse complement strand
CTACACGTCCGTGCACACTCTTTCCCTACACGACGCTCTTCCGATCTCTTTGGTCAATGCCATTGTAAGAAAAGCGGAGCTGATTTTCACTCTTTCTGGGAGTCCGAAGCTTATATTTGACACGCCCAGTACGGTACGAAGGCCGAGTTCGTTTTTAACTCTTTCCAGCGCATCTAAAGTTACCTCTGCCGCCTCTTGTTCGGCGGAAACGGTAAGAGTCAGGCAGTCTATATAAACGTCTTCCCGCTTTATTCCCATCTCAAGAGCACGGTTCAGAATTTTCTCGGCAATTTTAAAGCGGCCTTCCGCAGTTTTGGGGATACCGTTTTCGTCAAGGCAAAGTCCCACCACAGCCGCGCCGTATTTTTTAACCAGAGGAAGCACGGATTTAAGGGATTTTTCCTCACCGTTTACCGAATTTACTATCGGTTTACCGTTGTACACCCTCAGCGCCGCTTCGAGTACATCGGGATCGGTGGAATCAAGCTGCAAAGGGACGTCCGAAACACTTTGTATCGCCTTTACCGCCTTTTTCATCATTTCCCTTTCGTCTATTCCCGGAGCGCCCACATTTACGTCCAGTATATCCGCCCCGCCCTTCACCTGTTCCACAGCCTGTCCCAGAATATAATCGATATCTCCCGCCAAAAGGGCTTCTTTGAAGCGTTTTTTTCCGGTGGGGTTTATTCTTTCGCCGATAATCCTCGGACGGTCTATTACAACTGTTTTTGAGGGAGTACAGCAGGCGGCGGGAATCCCGGCAGCTGCTTTCACAAAAGTTTTACCATATAATGCGTTTTTCACAGCCGCTATAAAAGAAGGCTTTGTGCCGCAGCAGCCGCCGAAAAGCTTTACTCCCAGCGGCACAAGCTTTTTCGTCAGCGACGCAAATTCCTCTTCAGTTATATTATATGTGTTTGTTAGTGGATCGGGAAGTCCGGCGTTGGGCTTTACCGCAACGGGGAGCGTTGTAAATCTGCAAAGCTGCTCCGCTATCGGATAAAGCTCCTTCGGCCCCAGTGAACAGTTTATGCCTATTGCGTCGATTCCGAGACCTTCCAATGTCAGCGCCATTGAACTGACAGAGCAGCCGGTAAAGGTACGCATATTTTCCTCAAAGGTCATTGTACACATAACAGGCTTGTCCGAATTTTCCTTTGCGGCAAGAACGGCCGCTTTAAGCTCGTACAAATCGGTCATTGTCTCAAAAACAATAAGATCAGCCTCGCTTCCCGCTTTCACCTGTTCTTTATAAATCTCATAAGCTTCCTCGAAGGTAAGTGTTCCCGCAGGCTCAAGAAGCTGTCCTATCGGACCTATATCCAGAGCCGTAAGCACATTTGTCCCTTTACAAGCATTTTTTGCATTCCTAATGCCCGCTTTTATTAACTCTTCCGCCGAAAAACCGCTTTTGTTAAGCTTATATCTGTTGGCGCCGAATGTGTTGGCGTAAACAATATCCGCGCCCGCTTTTATATACTCCGAATGTATTTCCGTGAGAAGACCGGGTCTTTCAATATTCAATATTTCGGGAATTTCGCCGGTTTTAAGTCCTCCCGACTGAAGCATTGTGCCCATGGCGCCGTCTAAAACAACGAATTCTTTTTCCCGTAAAAGTTTTTTAAAGTCCATTTTTTTGCCGTTCCTTTCATATGTCCATTCCCTTTTAACCGCAGTGGCCGTAATTTTTCCTGTATTGACATCTGTCTTTCATATTGCAGCTTCCACAGCCTCTTCTCGCCTTTGGTAACTCATTTTCCGACACCCCCATTACCGCGGTAACCGATTTTCTCGGTATAAGTATCAGGTTGTTCGTAATGCTTACGCCTATCCTTTTGGGAGCGTCTATTACTTTAAGAAGCTCACATTGCGTTTCCAAGGGAAAATCACCGTATCCCGGTGAAAACCGCCATGTATATTCGTAATTTCCAACCGCGGTTCGTATTTCTTCTTCCGCAAGCTCGCAAGCCTGTTCAACCGCAGCGGAAGCAAGGCTGTCCGCTGTTAAAGCCTTTTCCATTCCCTCGGCTTCATACGCCCTTATAAGCTTGTCTACACCGGCGGACAGAGTGACGCAAAGCAGTATACAGCGGTTACAGCTATTTAAATGATTGGAAATATCCTTTCCCTTAAGCGTGAGAGAGGTGTTAAGGACACTGATCCCCTCCTGCGAAGGCTCTATATCGTATATTTTGTATATAAAACGCGGTTCAATCGTTTTCAGAAGCATTTGTTCGCATTCATCCGTTATTTTAAGAAGTTCTCCTTTTATTTTTCCCTCTGTATCACTTCCCACGCCCATATATCGAAAAGCTTCGGAACGGTTTAGTTTCTCTATTCGCATTTTGTGATCTGCCTTTCTTTTTTGCAATATGCTTCTTTGGGGCGTATCTGAAAACAAAGCAATTTATACTAATCCCATTTTAAAAGGAAAAAAGCGCAGGAATACTAAAGTACTCTAAGCATTTTTGACGCAGAAAGCGTCCGCAGTTAGTAGAAATTGTACAAATTGCGGCTTTTCAGACAGCCTCTAATATCCTGCACACTTTGTTTGTTTTTCAGTTTTTTTATAGATTCAGTCAAAAAAAGCGCTTCAAGCCAAATCATAAGCTTTGAAGCGCTTTTTAAAATGCTGTTATTCGTCCTGAAGCTGGAATCTGTCAAGCTGCTCCTGCAAAAGTCTGGCCTCGGCAAAAAGCTCTTCGCTGAGCGCCGCCGCTTCCTCGCTGTTGGCGGAGTTTGTCTGTGTTACTGTTGCTACTTGTTCAATACCTATAGTTACCTGACCTATAGCATCCGCTTCCTCGTCAACGGCATTTGTAATAGCTACTATGTCGTTGTTGGACTGAAGTACAAGCTTCATTGTCTTCTGGAGAGACTCAGAAACGGCTTCAACTATCTTAATGCCCTTTTCAGCGGCGTCTATACAGTTATCAATAAGCTCCTTGGTAGCCTTGGCGGCCTGATCGGACTGATTGGCAAGACTGCGTACTTCGTCCGCTACTACCGCAAAGCCCTTGCCCGCGTCACCCGCTCTGGCGGCTTCAACCGCAGCGTTAAGAGCAAGTATATTGGTCTGATAAGCGATATTTTCGATAGTTGCAATAATCTGACCGATCTGGGAAGAAGTATTGCTGACGTTTTCCATTGCGGCAACCATCTCGTTGGCTCTTGTGGTACAAATTTCGACCTGTTCCTCTGTCTGCTGAGCATGCTCCTTTGCCTTGAGCGAGGTCTTTACGTTCTGAGCCGCACTCTTGGAAAGGGTATCCAAAGTAGCGTACATTTCCTGAACGGCGCTGGCCTGTTCGGTAGTGCCCTGAGCAACAGACTGAGAGTTTTCAGAAAGCTGCTCCGCGTGACCTGATATACGGTGCTCCGCGCGTCCGATCTCGCCCATAACTCCCGAAATATTCTTTATAAAGCTTTCGATGGACTCCTGAATACTGGTGAAGTCACCTATGTAGCGAGCCGATGTGTCAATATTGAAATTGCCGTCGGAAAGCTTTGCCATTATGGCGTTTATATCCGTAACATAACTGTTGATAACGGTAAGCGAATATTTGAGCGTATGCGCCAGCTGTCCAAGCTCGTCGTTTGAATCGTAGCCTATAACCAAATTAAGCTGACCCTGCTGAAGAGGCTTTATGTTGTTGGCTATTCTCACTATCGGTTTTACTATCTTATTGAAAACAAATATCACCAAGCTTGCCAAAGAGATGAGAACCAAGGCAAGACCAACAATAGAAGTGGCGTGCATTATGCTGATGGTGGTATTAAGTTCCTCTCTGCTGTTTTCGCTGAGTACCGTACCGCGCTCCACAACCTGATCCAGAAGTCCCACCAAAGTACCCAGATTGCTCTGTATAATATCACGGTAATAAGCGTGAGCGGCGGTCGGATCGCTTTTCAGCGTTTCAAGCACGCTTACGGCGGACTGGTGCAACTCCATATGAAGCGGCTCTATCTGGGTGCGCAAATTAAGTATCTCGGCATCGTCGGTTCCCGCTTCACCGTAGAGCCACTGTCCGAGAACACAGGCTGTGTGGTCGGTGCTGCCGGTAAATTCGGTGCCTTCATACAAAGCGTTGCTAAGATTTACTACCCATTTGTAATGGGCACACTCAGCAACCTGCGCTCTGTCCTGAAGAGCGGTGACATTGTCTGCTTTTTCGCGCGTCCTATCAATACGAATGAGGTTAAAGGTGATCATAAAGCTAAACAGCAGCGTTGCGGAAAGCGCAGCTATTACTCTGATAAGCACTGATCGTTTGATGCTTTTCTTTTTCATACTAAGTACTTCCTCGCCTTATTTTATTGTCACTTTTGTCGGAACATGTAGTTTATTAAATTGTAGCATAAAAACCGTATTTTGTCAATAGTTAAATTCAGCTCCCCTTTTGTCTTTTATGATAACGAAGCATTGATTTATGAATTTTTTGGCAGAATAACGGGCGTTTTTCATGTTTTGTAAGTGATCGGAAGAGCACACGTCTGAACTCCAGTCACGGAGCGTCATCGCGTATTCCG
>CANDLP010000245.1 GCA_947385505.1 uncultured Clostridia bacterium | reverse complement strand
ATGACGCTCCGTGACTGGAGTTCAGACGTGTGCTCTTCCGATCTCTTCATCATCGGAGGAAAAATCACGGCTGAACTCCGTGCTGTAGCTTTTACCGAACAGAAGCATATTGGCTATGCGGTTGCATAAAACGGTGGTCTTTCCGCTTCCCGCGCCCGCTATGATAAGAACGGCGCCGTTTAACTGATATATTGCCTCGCGCTGTTTAGGATTTGTTCTTGAAAAAAATCTGTCTATACATTGTCTTTTTACTTGAGTAAAATTATTCATAATACTGTTTTTAATCCTGTTCTTTTTGTCGTTTATTACTCTGTTTCAGGGATGGTGTTGGCAGCGTTGGGAATAGTGTTTCTTGAAGCGGTTCCGTTTGTCGATGTGTTGGAGGAAGAGTCAAGCGCCACAAACGGATTTGCTCCGTCGCTTACCACCTGCGGCAGAACTCCGTTCCAGCGCTCTACTTTAAGGTAGTCGGTGTAATTGGGGGAGTTTGCCAGCTGCTCCTGAATAAGCTTTATAGCTTCCGCTTCCGCTTCTGCGGCTATTTTCTTTGAATCCGCTTCGGCTTGAGCGGCGATTACAGTCTGCTTGCCCTCTTCGGCGATAGCCTTAGTTTTGTTTTCCATTTTAAGAGCGTCCTGTTCGGCTATTACTTTTGCCTGAATGGATTCTTCAAAGGCTGTGTCAAAGTTGAGGTTTTCTATGGCAAATGCGGTGACTACTATGCCGTATTCGCCCAATATTTCCGTCAGGGAACTCTGTATCTCTTCGGTTACATCTGCGCGGGACTGCACCAATTGTTCCGCCTTCACCTTTCCTATGGCGTCTTTAGCCGTTTTATGTACGTTGGGCACCAACAGCTTGGTTTCTACGTTGGCGATGCCTATATTCCTGATAATATTGCTGAGCTTTGTGCCGTCGTAGCAGTAGTTCAGCTTAAGCTGGAGCGACTGCACCGACTGGGTGTCGCTGGTGTAGGCGTCGGTGCTGACGGAGTAAACCTGCTCCCTTGTATCAACCTGAACTATTTCCTCAATAAAGGGAATGTGCATATTCAGTCCTGCAGTCAAATCCGCGCGGGCGATAGCGCCGAAGCGGTATTTTACGCCGATATAGCCCTCGTTCACTATGCTGAAGGAATTGAAAAGCACCATTGCCGCCAAAAATAATATTATCGCAATAACAACGTATTTTCCATATTTTTTGCCTTCGGGTTTGCTGTCGTTTGATGTGCTGAATCTGACTTCTGCCATTTTTTTGTCCTTTCTGTTTGTGAGACATCCGGTCTTGGCCGTAATGTTTTCTTATACGTTTATAAGCTCCGAATATTTATCCTTTATTTCAACTTTTATTTCGGACTTATCACTGTTATTCCCATTTCTTACCGCATGGGAAAGCATAAGTTTTATACGGTTTATCTGGTTGACTTCCGAGGCGCCGGGGTCATAGTCAACGGCTATAATATTGGAAAGAGGGTTCCTTCTCCTGAGTTCCCCTATAACGCCTTTTCCCGTAACGTGATTGGGAAGGCAGGCGAAGGGCTGCATACAGATAATATTGTTTACGCCGCTGTGCATAAGCTCCACCATTTCGGCGGTAAGGAACCAGCCTTCTCCCGCTATGTTGCCTGTGGAAACAATACCGTCCACCAATTTTCTCATCTCGGAAATTTTCATGTGGCTTCCGAACTTGGTGCCCTTTACCGCTTCAAGATAAGGTTTCTGTAAGTGCTCCAAAAATCCTATAAGCTTATTCATAAAGAAGTAACGGGAATTTGAAACGGTGAGCAGCTCTCTTCGTGTGTTGGCGTGATCCATTATAAAGTAGATAAATCCCATAAGATCGGGCACCACCGCTTCGGCTCCCTCGGATTCCACAAGATCAACCACGAAATTATTTGCAACGGGGTGATATTTTACCAATATTTCGCCCACTATTCCTACCCGCGGCTTTTCGATATCCAAGGTCGGCAGCTCGTTGAAATCCTTTACTATTGCGGCTATATTTTTCTTGTATTCGCTTATGCTTAAGCTTTTAAGAGACTTTTTGAGTTTCTCGTTCCATTGCTCATAAAGTCTGTCGGCGCTTCCCTTTTCCGTTTCATAGGGTCTTACTCTGTAAAGACAGCGGCTTAAGGTGTCGCCGTAGACTAAGGCTAACATGGCTCTCACGATAAGGGAGGGGGTGTACTTAAATCCGGGATTTTTTTCCAAGCCCACCATATTTACCGAAATAATGGGAACCTGAGGATAGCCGCCTTCTTTAAGCGCTTTTTTTATCATTCCCACATAGTTTGTGGCACGGCAGGCACCGCCTGTCTGGGTTATCAAAACCGAAGTGTTTTCAAGATCGTACTTGCCGCTGTCAAGAGCGGACATAAGCGAGCCTACCGTCAGGATTGTGGGATAACAGGCGTCGTTGTTAACATATTTCAGCCCCTTGTCTACTATATCTTTTGTATAATTTTTAAGAATAACCAAATTATATCCCGAATATCTGAACGCCTGTTCCAGAAGGTCGAAATGAATTGGAGCCATCTGGGGGGCTAAAATGGTATGGGTCTTTTTGCTTTCCTTGGTAAAATAGGGCTGACGGTGATATCCGTCGTATTTTGAATCGCTGTGATAACCGTCCCTCCGTCTTTCTTCGGAAACGGAGATAAGGGAACGGAGGCGTATTCTTGCCGCGCCCAAGTTGTTTACTTCGTCTATTTTAAGTACTGTGTAAAGTCTGCCGTAGCCCTGCATTATTTCCTGAACCTGATCGGTGGTTACCGCGTCAAGACCGCAGCCGAAGCTGTTAAGCTGCACAAGCTCCAGATAATCCCTTTCGCCAACCACGGCGGCGGCATTGTAGAGCCTGTTGTGATACATCCACTGATCCACAACTCTTATGGGACGCACCAGTTTATTTATTCCCAAATGAGCTACGCTGTCCTCGGTGAGCACCGCGAAGCCGTAGCCGTTTACCATTTCGGGTATTCCGTGATTTATTTCAGGATCAATGTGATAGGGTCTTCCCGCTAAAACAATACCTCTTTGACCTGTTTTTTCAAGGAGAGCCAATACTTCCTCGCCCTTTGCCCGCATGGTTTTCTTGAAATTGTCGTCTTCTTTGTATGCCGAAGCCAAAGCGGTCCCGATCTCAGCCCCTTTTATTCCTAAAAGTGAAAACTCTTCAACTAACCTTTCCGCCATTCGCTCCTTGTGATAAATGGGGAGGAAGGGATTCATAAAGCTTACCTTGTGCTCCCGAAGCTCAGGGATAGAGTTCTTGATAACTTCTCCGTAAGTTGCCACCACGGGGCAGTTATAGTGATTGTCGCCTTTTCCTCCGCAGTCCATCTCGTAAGGCAGCGAAGGGTAAAAAATAATTTCCGCACCGTTTTGAATAAGCCATTCTATGTGTCCATGAGATAATTTTGCGGGATAACACACCGATTCGCTGGGCATTGTTTCCATTCCCATTTCGTATATTTCACGGCCGGAATCGGGGGACAAAAGCACTTTGTAGCCAAGCTCGGTAAAGAAAGTGTGCCAGAAGGGGTAGTTTTCGTACATTCCCAATACTCTCGGTATTCCAACAACTCCCCTTTTCGCTTCCTCTTCAGAAAGGGATTTCCTATCAAACAAAAGCTTGTATTTATAATCAAAAAGATTGGGCAGCTCGGATTTTTTTGTGCCTAAGCCCGCGCCTCTTTCACAGCGGTTGTTGGTTATAAACCTTGTTCCGTCCCCGAATTTGCTTATGGTCAAAAGGCAGTTGTTGCTGCACTTTCCGCAGCGGGCGGTGGATTTGGTTATGGTAAAGGCTTCAAGCTTATCAAGAGTGGCTATTGAAGAGCCTTGACCGTCGTCCCTCGCCTTTGCTATAAGAGCGCTTCCGTAGGCGCCCATAAGCCCCGCCTTATCGGGTCTTACCGCCTCTCTTCCGCAGGTAAGCTCAAAGGCTCTAAGCACCGAGTTATTCATAAAGGTGCCGCCCTGAACTATTATCTTTTCACCCATATCCTTCGGGTCGCGTATCTTTATTACTTTAAAAAGCGCGTTTTTGACTACGGAGTAGCTTAATCCCGCAGAAATATCCGCAACGCTTGCCCCTTCCTTCTGCGCCTGTTTTACGCGGCTGTTCATAAAGACGGTACAGCGGGAGCCTAAGTCCACAGGGTGCTCGGCGGTAAGTCCCAGTTGAGCAAATTCCGCGCTGGTCATTCCGAGAGCAACTGCAAAGTTTTCTATAAAGCTGCCGCAGCCGCTGGAACAAGCCTCGTTAAGTAGAATGCTCTGAATCTCCCCGTCTTTTACCCTTATGCACTTCATATCCTGTCCGCCGATATCGAGAATAAATTCCACCCCCGGCAACATATGCTCCGCCGCCTTATAGTGAGCCATAGTCTCTATTTCGCCGAAGTCCGCTTTAAGGGCGGCTTTTATAAGGTGCTCGCCGTAGCCCGTAGCGGTTACCTTTGCTATGTAAGCGTCCTTCGGCATAAGGAAATATATTTCCTTCAGTATTCCGATAACCGATTTTAAGGGGTCGCCCATATTGTTGTTGT
>CANDLP010000244.1 GCA_947385505.1 uncultured Clostridia bacterium | reverse complement strand
GCAAAGAAGCAGGCGAAGCCGCCGCTTCGGGCGTTGACATCCATGTCAACGCTTTGGGCGGCGAACTTCGCGTCCTTGCGAAAGGGAGCCGACATAATAAAAAAGAAGGGGCTTTTTTCCACCCCCTTTAAAGCGGAATCAGTATAAAAAGGCAGTAAATCTAAAAAAATGAATATACTTATTGTTTTTGGGGCAATATTTTTTGCGGTGGCGCTGGCGGTTGTTATTTTGGTATTGGTTATAAAAAATAAGCTTAGCGGCATTACAAGAAATTACTTGGGAATGGGGCTTTCCGAAACGGCGAAACTGCTTTCCGACGGGTTGGCTGACGAGTGCAGACTCCCTTTTTCCGTGCCTAAACTTGTCCCTCTCTACAAACCGAAAATTGAACGGGATTTTCCCGAAATGGGCTACGATAAAATGGAAACTATGGTCAGAAACGGAATAGTCGATATTCTGAACACTTTGGAAGGCGGGGAAAACGCAGATGATCTGGCTCATTCGTCGGTAAGGCTTCGGGATCAGGTAAACGGAATTATACGAGATGTTCGGAGCAAAGGCGAAAAACTGCATTATGACGACATAAAAATTCACAATGTGGGTATAGAAAGCTATCGATCCGATGAAAACTCCGCTTCGGCGGTGTTTCAGGCGGCTGCCGAAAGCCGTTATTATGTGACAAAAAACGGGCAAACGGTATCCGGCATAAGGGAAAAGCCCACTCAGCAGCTTTTTTCACTGACTCTCGCTCATAATCAGGACATATCGGAAGAACGAGACGGTTTTTATCTTGAGGCAAACTGCCCCAACTGCGGCGCGCCCATACCTTCGGTGGGGGCAAAGGAATGTCCCTACTGCGGTTCGGGAGTGGTGCATGCGGTAGATAAAATATGGCAGATTGACAGCTTTAAGCTGTTAAATGAGAAACAATGATAAAATGAAAGGAACGGTACTTAAATGGGACTTATTAAAGCAGCGATAGGTGCGCTCGGAGGAACGCTGGGCGATACATGGAAGGAAGCCGTGCATTGCGAAGCAATGAACAGCAATGTTATCCTTCGCACCGGCACAAAAATGCACCAGAATTCCGGAAGAACCAGCAACACGAAGGGAACGGAAAATGTTATCAGCAACGGAAGCAGCATTCTGGTTGAGGAAAACACCTGTATGCTCACCTTGGATAACGGAAAGATAACCAATATCGTTACCGAGCCGGGCAGCTATACTTTGGACAATTCCTCCGCCCCCTCAATTTTCGCGGGACAGATAAAGGATTCCGCCAAGGATTTTATTAAGCGCTTTACTTACGGCGGCACGCCCTCTTATGAACAGCGGGTTGTGTATATCAACCTTCAGAAGCTCCCCGGAATAAAATTCGGAACGAGCGCGCCTGTTCCTTACTTCGACCCCAAATACAATACGTCTATTGACCTGCGTTTCTTCGGCACTTTTGAAATACAGATTCCCGACGCTGAATACGCGGTAAGGTTTTATCAGGAGGTTGCAAGCAAGGGCGTTTTGTCCGGCGATATGACCGTTTCCTCAATATTTGACAGCAACCAGTATAAACAGGAATTTATTCAGGCTATGACGGAAGCTCTGGGTATGCTTTCGACTCAGGGCGTGTTTTACAGCATGATCTCTACCCGTCTTACCGAGCTGACAAACAATGTTCAGGCTGCCACAGTCGGAAACTGGCAGCAGCGCGGATTCATGGTAACAAATATCGGTATGGGCGCCCCCACTCTCACCGACGAAAGCAAGAAGCTTTTGGGCGACAGACTTAAAGCCGATACTATGCTTGACCCCAACGTACAGCAGGCGATGATGGCGGGAAGCGTTGCCCGCGGCATAGAGTCGGCCGCTTCAAACGAAGCGGGCGCCATGATGGGCTTTATGGGAATGAATATGGCTCAGCAGGCAGGCGGAAATATTATGGGTCAGATGACCGCCAACGCGCAGCAGTTTAATCAGAGTCAGGCGCAAAACGACCCCAACGCGTGGAAATGCTCCTGCGGAAATGTGAATAACGGCGCTTTCTGTTCCTCCTGCGGAAATAAGAAGCCCGAAATGTGGGTATGCAAATGCGGAACACAGAACACGGGAAAATTCTGCGCCAACTGCGGCACTTCAAAGGAAGGCGCGGCTCCCGCCGCCACAGCTTCGGGCGAATGGGTATGCAAGTGCGGAAAGACCAACACCGGCAGATTCTGTGCGGAATGCGGAAGCCCCAAGCCGGAAGCTCCCAAGAAATATAAATGCGATAAATGCGGCTGGGAACCTGTTGATCCCGCCAATCCTCCCAAGTTCTGTCCCGAATGCGGAGATCCTTTTAACGAGGGCGATCTGGTATAAAAAAATAGAAAAGCGGCGAAGCCGCGCGATGTCTTTTTCGGTTCCTTTTTGCACTGCAAAAAGGAACTGGGGTCCGGGGCAAAGCCCCGAATATACCGACATAATAAATAAAAAGGGGCTTTTTACAGCCCCTTTTCTAATGTAAAAATTTAATCTTTACTCGGTTCCAAAACAGCGTAATTTCCGTCGTCACGTTTGTAAACTACATTGATCTCGCCCGTATCGCCGTTCTTGAACATAAAGAAATTATGACCGAGCATATTCATTTGCAGAATGGCCTCTTCCTCGTTCATAGGGCGGAGTGTGAACTTTTTACGCTTAATAATCTCGTAACGGCTCTGTTCTTCCACAGACTCGCTGTCCTGAACATCAAAAGCGTTGGCTTTAAGCCTTTTTTCAACCTTCGTTTTGTTCTTTCTTATCTGACGGATTATTTTATCAACGCAGGCGTCGAGAGCGTCGTTTTTGTCCTTTGCACGCTGCTCCGCGCGGAAGATCAAATTTTCATATTTAACGGTAAGCTCAATAATAATATCATCTTTGAGGGTAGATACCGTAAGCTTTGCGTCAGCTTCGTCGCCGAAAAAGCGGTCGAGCTTTGTTAACTTTTTGTCGGCATACTCGTTAAAAGCCTGAGGAACCTGCATTTTCTTAGCTGTAATTTGTAATTTCATAACCTTTCCTCCTTTGTTGTGAGAACATAAGTAAAATATGTTTGCAGTAGTTTTGTCCTCTTGTACATATTATAGCATAATTTTTAAAAAAAAGCAATGCTTTTGAACAAAATTAACAAAAGATAGAGAAAATTATTTTGTGTGTACGAAGATAAGCGGTTGTAAAGGGAAAAATGTATTTAAAATGCAATTAAATATGGTATTAAACTGCAACTTATCTTTAGTGCTTTTTTCACAAATCAGTCAAAACGCCCAAAAACTTTGATAAAACCGTTGATTTTTATAATCATTTGTGCTATAATCAAATCATAAAATAAAAATGCTTGTAGGAGAGCATGAAACTATTTAGGAGGGCTTTAAAGCTATGTTAAACAAAATACGCAGGCTGAGAGTGAAGAAAGGCTTCACTCTTGTTGAGTTGATCGTTGTTATAGCGATCATCGCAATTCTTACGGCTGTTATCGTTCCTTTGGTGGGCAGGTATTCGGCGCAGGCTACATATACTGTCTTGCAGGACGCGGCTAAGACTATTTCAAACAACACTAATACGGTTATTTCCGATGTTACTATGATGGGGTCGGTTATCAGTAATGTAACGGTTACAGGTTCTAAGAGTGGTACTACTTTAACTATATCGGATGTTACCGGTACTACCCCTGCAGGCTTCAAAGACAAATTGCAAGCTTCCTTACAGGATGCCGTGCAGGATGGAGCGGTATTTGTTATAAACATTACTACAAACACTGTTGGCGGTGTACGTTATTCAACAACTGAAACATTGGCTAATTTACAATCTGGTACAATTGGTGAAGTAAACGGTTTTACTGAAGCTTATGAACTTATTAATGGTACTACTCGTACACCTGTGGGCGTTGCCGGAAATCAAATCACTGTTACTACTACAACTGCTGCTCCCGCACCCGCACCCGGTCCGTAATAAATTACTGCATTATAAAATATAAAACTCAATATATTACCCCGCTCCCACCAAGCGGGGTAATTTTTCAGGAGGTATTTCCATGAAAACAAAAAGGCTCTTAAAAAAACAAGGCTTCACCCTTGTGGAAATGATTGTGGTAATAGCCATAATAGGCATACTGCTTGGACTTGTCATTCCCATGTTCAACACAAACGACGCGGTTATCCGCGCCGCAAAGGAAAAAGCGAGAGCCTTTTATTCAAATGTTCAGGAGCTTTTGGTAGATGAAAAGCTGGCGGGAACCGAACTTCCCGGATCAGGTGACGGGGACATAAATGTTTTATATGTAAAATTAGAGATACCCAACGATTCCACGGTTTGCGACGTGGACATATATATGCTGAAAAAGACAGCCGGTATGACGGGTGCAGATATTTTAAGCTCACCTATTGCCGAGTGCAGAAGCGCCGCTGATATAAATGACGGCGAAAACAGGTATTCCGCGCCCAAAGACCCTTCGGATACAAACCCGCTTCTTGCCGTACCTCAGTCTTGGAATTCAAATAACGAATGGAAGGAATTTGCTTTCTCACTGTATAAAATACTCCGC
>CANDLP010000243.1 GCA_947385505.1 uncultured Clostridia bacterium | reverse complement strand
CTCAAAAAGCCTGTCCTGCTTTTTGGGAGAAAATTGCAAGTATTTCTGTAATCCGGCTTCGGTTATATTTTTATAATGCAAAAGCTTTTCCTTGTATGTCATTGTTCTATTTTCTCCAATGCCAGCTTTGCTTCCTCAATATTTTTTTTACAGATCTCCGTCAGTTCGTTGGCTTCCGAATAAAGCTCCACCGCGCTTTTCAGGGTAATATCGGGGTTTTCCATCTGCTGTGAGATTTCATTTAACCTTTTTAACGCTTCCTCAAAAGTCATAACGCAATACTTTCCTTACTTCCGACAAAATATCGGTTCTTAGGAACCCTTTCTATAATTAAAATATTCTGTTTATTTAGCTGATAATAAGCTTCATTTCAAGTGCTGTATCTGTTGTTTCACCGGTCTCGGCAAAACCATAAGAGGAATACAGTTTTTTGCCGAGGTATTTTGAAATGCTGCTCCAAGATAAACTTCATTAACGTTAAATTCGTCTATCAAAAATTGTATCCCTAACCTCAGAGCGGCTTTTCCATATCCTTAGTGTCAATTGTCAGCTTATTGCCGCGGCATTAAACTCGCCGTCCGACATTTTGACGGTAAACATATCGCCCTTCTTTATTTCCGCCGCGGAAGATACCACCGCTCCGTCCTTATATACTATCGAATACCCTCTTTCAAGAGTTTTAAGAGGATTAAAAGCGTTCATCAGTTCCTCGGTATTTTTAAGCTGTATTTCCTTAGCGGAAATTAAAGCGGAAAAATCCTTTTTTATGGAAGCGAAAGTTTTTGTGTATTTTTCTCTGTTGTTCTCAATGCGGACGGAAGGGCTGAGTCGGGATATTATCTGTGAAATACCGCCGAGCTTTGCCCGTGATTCCTCGATTTTCGCCGCCGCTTTTTCGCCTATTCTGTTTTTTAAAGCCACAACACCACTGTAAATATCCCTTACATCGGGAACCGCCAGTTCTGCCGCCGCACTTGGAGTAGGCGCTCTCTTATCCGCCACAAAATCGCATATAGAAAAATCTATTTCGTGCCCCACCGCAGAAATGGTGGGTATTTTACTGGCGTAAACCGCTCTTGCTACCATTTCGGAGTTGAACGCGGACAAATCCTCTGCCGATCCGCCGCCCCTTCCGAAAATGATAAGATCGCAGCCGCTTTTTTGAGCCGTTTCTATTCCTTTCGCAATGGATTCGGGCGCGCCTGTCCCCTGAACAAGTACAGGAACAAGCTTTAATGTGACAAAGGGATATCTTCTTGATAAAACGTTAATTATATCCTGAAGCGCCGCGCCTGATTCCGAGGTTACGGCGCAAATTGATTTCGGCTGTAACGGAAAAGGTCTTTTTTGTTCAAACAAACCCTCTTTGAACAGTTTTTCCTTTAATTGTTCAAAAGACAGCGCGTCTTCGCCCATTCCCTCTTCTCTGTCAATACCTGTAGCGTAGAGCTGACAAGCTCCGTCGCGCTCATAAAGCTGTATCGTTCCTGACACCACAACGCTCATTCCGTTTTCCGGATAAATTTCAAGCTTTTCCGCATAGCTTTTGAACATTACTGCCTTTATTGACGCATTGCCTTCTTTAAGAGTAAAATACATATGCCCGGAAGGAAAATGCTCTTTAAAGTTTGAGATTTCTCCCCTCACTGAAATCCCTTTTAATTTATCATCGTTCTTTATAAGCAGCGCAAGCCGCATATTGACCTGTGAAACCGTTACCACAACGCTCATTTTATTTTTCCAGTTCCTTATAATATGAATTGAGAAGTCCGTTTACAAACAATCTGTCGCTTTTTTCCGCATAAGCCTTTGTAAGCTCAATGGCTTCGTTTATTGCCACTTTGGGAGGAACTTTATTTTTTTCAAAGGTAAGCTCGTAAACCGCTATTCTTAAAATAGAAAGATCGACCCTTGAGATACGCGAAGTTGCTCTTGAGGGACTGTATTTTCCTATAATTTCGTCCAATTCTGCGCGTTTTTCCCATACCTTGTCGGACAAATCAAGAACCGACCTGTTGGAAGGCATTTCAAACGCCTCATATGTACAGTCGGCTATTTCTTCACTGCTTTGTCCTGTCAGTTCCATCTGGTACAAAATTATAAAAGCGGCTTCTCTTATTTCGTGTTTTGTCATATTTAAAATTTGCCTTTCTTTCTATAGGGTCATACCTGCTCCTCTTTGCTGAGCATTATTCCGGCAATATTAACATTTACCTTAGACACGGCTATTCCCGTCATATTCTGAACGGCGGATTTAACGCTTGCCTGAACAGCGGAAGCTACGTTTATGGCTTTGCTTCCCTGCTCCGTAATAATCGAAAGATCGATTACAACTGCCTCTTTGGAAACAGAAACTTTTACCGGTGAACCTAAAAATGTACCTATACCTATGGAAGATTGTGACACCATAAGCTTTCCGTTTTCTGAAGCTACGCCGCTTATTTCACATGCGGCAAGCTCGGCGATCTTCATTATTACTTCATTTGAAACCTTAAGAATACCGTTGGAGGGAGAAGCTTTCTTTTCCATTTTATCGACCGTTCCTTTCCTTATTATTTTCAAATAAAAATGGTATAATGTTTTAAGCTTGGTTAAAGTATATTAACTCACTTATAAAACATTATACCACAAAACGGAAAAATAAACAACAGTTTTCTTTATTTTATTTCCAATATTGAAATTTTTTCGGCGGGAATGTCAACCTCAGACAAAAGGGCGTTTTTGATTTGTGCCGCCTGTGCCGGTTCAAGACCATTGGTTTTAACTATAACGCTGGCTCCGTTTTCCGAAAGGTAGCAGAGAACATCTTCAAAGCCCTGAGCTTTTAAAACATTTTCTATCTTGCTTTCGCTTTCGATATAGCTGCTCATAGTTTCCGCATTCTGAGCCATTACCGCAAGTTCGGTCTCGGTGGAATCACCGCCGCTGTATATGGTTTGCAACACCTCTATCGCTTCGGCGCGGCTCTCCTCTTTATCCATTCTCGCGCGGGCAAAATATTCGTCGGCATCGGAGGCTGTAAGATTGTTTGAAACGCCTGACGACGAGCTTCCGCCAATGTCGGCAACAAATTTCTGATCCCCGTAGTTTCCGACATTTTGTGCTCCTTCATCGACGGCAACGGGCGAATCGGAGGTCATATTGGTTCCCACCAGATAATTTACATATACCGCTACTCCCAATATAAGAGTAAGTCCTACGATAATTATCTGCTTCTTACCGATAATAAGATTTAGTCTTTTTTTCATTTTCATTGCTGTAACCGTTCCTTTCTTGTTATATAATTTTTTAATAAGTAACGCAAACCCTGGCGGCGTTCACTCCGAGAGCTTTACAAACCGCGTCCGTGACTTTTTGACGAATCACGGCGCTTTCGCTTCCTCCGCACACCACAAGCACTCCTCTTACAGTCGGCGTAACCTTGGCGGAAACGGAAGTTTCCTTTGCGGAGTAGATGCTCTCCTCGGTTTTTTCAAGGGTAATCATAACGCTGATATCCCCTGTGCCCTGTATTTCACCGATGATCTCGGCGAGACGGGCTTCAAGGTGCCGTTCATATTCGTCTATTTCCGACAAAACGTTGTTTTCCTCTTCAGCCGCCTTTTCTTTTTTCTCGCCTCCGAAAGTGCCAAACAGAAATATTATAATTATCAGAGCGATGCCTACGGCAAAAATAATTTTTATACCCTTTTCACTTTTCAATATTTCCATCGGCTGCTTCATCTTTTCCTTCCTTTTCGCTAATATCCTTTTATTTCGGTTATGACCTCGATTCCATCTCCTACCTCCTTTTTAACCAGCTCTTCCGCTCTGGCGGTATTGTCGGCATTGTCTGCGGAAAAGGCAAGCCGTACCTGCTTAATAGATATGCTGTAAGAGGACGAAATATCAATAATAACGGAAATTTCATCACAAAAAATTTTATTGTCGGATAAAAGTTCTTCAATATTATTTTTCAAATTGGCTGCAATTTCCTTTTGAGTCATACGGTTGGCTTCAACCGAAAAGTCCACGTATCCGCCCTTTGTTTTAAACGCTTCCGCTATTGCCGAAAAATCAGCAACCTTTCCGTTGAACAATGAAACACAGCTTAAAAGGAAAAACGCCGAGATCAAAAAAGCGATCTGATTTTTAAAGCCGCTTTCCGGAGAGATAAGCCTGAATATTCCTGTGGCAATAGCCACCAAAGCGATGCCCAATACCGTTTCCTTCATTTTAAAGTTCCCCTTTTTATTATGAACCTGTTCCGATAACAAGCATTATCGCAGTAGAAACCACCGCAATAAGCCAGAAACAAACCAAAACCGCTATTATTACCGAAATAACGCTTTCCGCGCTTTTGAGAAGAGACGTCAGCCGAAAAGTGCCCAAAGCGTCGCTTACCGACGCGGCGGCATTGAACGCAATACGGTACAATACGGCGGAAATAAGTATCGGTATCATTATGACCGCCGAAACAATGATACCGTAGCTGCCTGTAGTGGCTTTTATCATCCCGATACTGCCCTTAACGGTGGACAAGATCGGAAGAGCACACGTCTGAACTCCAGTCACGGAGCGTCATCGCG
>CANDLP010000242.1 GCA_947385505.1 uncultured Clostridia bacterium | reverse complement strand
CAGTACGTTTACCATAGGTATCCCCCCGCAGCCCAGCTCGGTCAGCAGCATACTTGTGGTTTCCGCCTTTTCCGCCGCCTCGCTGTCGCTTATGTCCAGCACATGGAGTATGATATCCGCGCTTGCCGCTTCCTCAAGGGTGGACTTAAACGCTTCCACAAGATTATGGGGAAGTCTTCGGATAAGCCCGACCGTGTCTATTACCAGCACGGTCCGTCCGTCGGGCAGCTCTATGCCCCGCGAGGTAAGATCAAGAGTGGCAAAAAGCTTGTCCTCCGCTAAAACGTCAGCCCCTGTGAGATTGTTCAAAAGGGTGGATTTTCCCGCGTTTGTGTATCCCACTATTGCGGCGGTCAGAACATTGTCCTTCTTCCTTCGCGAACGGGAAAAGCTTCTTCTTTTTTCAAGCTCTTTCAAATTTTCCTCAAGCTTGGTTATTCTGCTTCTTATATGGCGGCGATCCGTTTCAAGCTTTGTTTCGCCGGGACCTCTCGTACCTATTCCTCCGCCGAGCCTTGACATTGACGCGCCTATTCCCGCCAATCGGGGCAGACGGTATTTAAGCTGAGCCAGTTCCACCTGTAATTTACCTTCGTTTGTAACGGCGCGTCCCGCAAAAATGTCCAGAATAAGCATGGTGCGGTCTATTACCCTTACGTTTACTATATCTTCGATATTTCTTATCCTGCTTGCCGTAAGTTCACAGTCGAATATTACAAGGTCGGCTTCAAGCTTTTTCGCCAGATCGCGCAGCTCTTCTATTTTGCCTTCGCCGATAACGGTGGCGGGTTCGGGGGCTGAGCGCTTTTGAACAACCTGCGCCACAACTTTGGCTCCCGCGGTCTTAGCCAGCTCTTCAAGCTCTTTCATAGAGGATTCGCAGTCGTATTCGCCGCAGTCGGCGGCGGCAAGGATCGCTTTTGTTATAATTTCGTCTTTTATTATATTTTCAGTCATATATACCTCCAAAGGAACGTGGTTGTTTACTTTTTGCGTTAATCATATCTAAGCATATCCGAAAAAGGTATAAAATATTTTTTCGATACGCATAAATTATTTGTTGATCATTTCAATCTCCTCCTTTGGATAAAAAATTCTTTTAGTTTTTGGCTCTTATTTTGATAATTACCACTTTACTCAGTCCTTTCCGTTATAACAATTTCCGCCCGTAGCGCTGAGACGGATCACAGCGCCCGAAGCGACGGCTTTCCGCACGATGCGGAGTTCGTCGCCCAAAGCGCTGACATGGATGTCAGCGCCCGAAGCGACGGCTTCGCCTTGCTTCTGTGTGGGTTTTTACGCGCAAAATTTGTAGATAGTTTATTATTTATTTTGCGGCAGCAGTGGGACTTTGTCCCACACCCTACTTCCTTTTTGCAGTGCAAAAAGGTAAGCTCAAGAGACTGTCGCTACGCGCCAGTCTCCACGCAAACGCTTTTCGGACTTTGTCCGAAATTTTGCTTCGCAAAACCGCTTATTGCTGAAAAAGACATCGGCGGCTTCGCCGCTTGTTTATTTTTTTATTTTTCGCCTTCAAAAAGGCAAAAGGAGATGCTTGCAATGCAATTTGAAAAATTTGACGTAATCATAGTGGGTTCGGGGGTATCGGGTCTTTACTGCGCCCTTAACCTTAACCGCGCGCTGAAAATTCTTATGATTTCCAAAAAGGAGATCACACTCTGCAACTCGGCTTTGGCTCAGGGCGGGGTCGCCGCGGTAATGAACCCCAAGGACGACGACTATTCCCTGCACATAAAGGACACCCTTATAGCGGGCGGCTACAAGAACGATATGAACAATCTTAAAATTCTTGTGGAGCAGGGACCCACCGACGTTAAAAACCTGATAAAATACGGCGTAGATTTCGACCGCAATGCCGACGGCTCCGTTAACCTGACTTTAGAAGGCGGTCACTCCCGCCACCGCATCGCACACCACAAGGACAGCACGGGATTTGAAATAGTTACCGCTTTAATAGATCAGGTTATTAAGCTGAAAAACCTCACCATAATGGAAAATTCCCACCTTCTGGGACTGGAAAAGGATGGGGATAAATTCCGCCTTGATATTTTCAAGGAAAGCAAGCATCATTATTATACCACAAAAGCAGTGGTTTTGGCAACAGGCGGAATAGGAAGAGTTTATGATTTTACAACAAATTCCGCCATTGCTACCGGAGACGGCATACAGTTCGCCTATAATATGGGGGCAAGAATAAAACATTTAAGCTATGTTCAGTTCCACCCCACAGCCTTTGCCGACAGGAAAAACCGCGAGTGCTTTCTGGTGTCGGAGGCGGTAAGGGGCGAAGGGGCTTATCTTCTCAATGCAAAAAAAGAAAGGTTTATGCACAAGTATGAGCCTGAACGAAAGGAATTGGCTCCCCGGGACGTGGTGTCAAAGTGCATGATGAAAGAACAGGCGGCTATGGGAAGCGACGAGTTTTGGCTTGACATTTCCTATAAGGATCCTGAATTTGTCAGAAACCGTTTTCCTATGATATATAAGAGGGTGCTTGAAAAGGGCTATGATATGACCAAAGAGCCTATACCCATTTATCCCTGTCAGCATTATCTTATGGGGGGAATTGACGTGGACGGAAACGGCGCAACTTCCGTAAAGGGCCTTTACGCGGCGGGCGAATGCGCTCACACCGGCGTTCACGGAATGAACCGGCTTGCTTCAAATTCCCTTTTGGAAGCGCTTGTATTCAGCCGCCTTATAGCGGAGCAGATAAACCTTACAACTCCCGCTGAAAAGGACTACGTGCCGACGGAAGGCGATTTCCGCTCACCGGAGGGCGAAGACCTTCCCGCCGGACTGCGCACCGAAATTAGACATATTATGCAGAAGGCGTATTTTGTTGTTCCGAATTATGAGGAGGCGGAAAAAGGACTTAAGAGGGTAACGGAAATAAAGGAAATGCTCGATAACGGCAATTATGCCCTTACTCCCGATTATATTGAGGCAAAGTCGGTGGCGACGGTGGCTTATATTATTTTGGGGGAGGTTGTTGAAAGAGGGAAAGGAAAAGGGGAAGAATAAATAAAGATGGGTATATTTTCAAAATCAAAGTCCCGCCGCGGTTCCGATGCCGAGGAAATAGGTAAAAGGTGGGAGGAAGCTTACCGCGCTAACCCCCGTGTATACGAAAAAGAGTGTGAAGAAGGTCTGCTTGTGGGCTTTGCGCTGACGGAGGACTGTGACTCCATTTTCCCTCTGGTACCCGAAGAACAGTGGAAAACAGACGGGAAACGGATAGATAACTGGATAATAACAATGGTGAGCCTTACTAAGCCGCAGGGCGGCGTTATCGGACAAATGGAATATCACGAAGCTATGTCAAGGCTAAAACCGTTTTTTATAGCGGAGTCTGAGAATTGGGCGCTGATAAGGGCCATGACCCATGACGAAATGGACGGATTATTTGAAGGACTGCCGAGGAAATTGTTTTAATGCAATAGCGTGCAAATCCGTAATGCGTTTTTTGCGAGGTATTGATTTATGGGAACCTCTAAACCTTAATGGTAATTGATATGTAAAAATTTATTAAGCATTATGGTACAAACTGAAAGGAATGGACATATGGCAGAGTCAAGAATAAAATCATTATTTAAAAGGGATATTAAAACAGTATGGGATGTTGTTACTTCCCTTACCGATTACGGTTGGCGGAGTGATTTAAGTAAAATTGAAACGGTCAGCGAAAATAAGTTTATCGAATATACCAAAGACAGCTATGCCACCGAATTTAACGTTACCGTTTGCGATAAATACAGTCGTTGGGAATTTGATATTGAAAACAGCAATATAAAGGGACACTGGATCGGATTGTTTTCTCAGAAGGAAGAATGTACCGAGATAGAATTCATAGAACGGGCAGAAGCCAAAAAGTTTTTTATGAAACCGTTTGTAAAGGGATATCTGAAAAAACAGCAGGAACAGTATGTTTTTGATTTAAAAAAGGCTTTGGAGCTGTAAAAAATAATATAAAAGAAAGGATCACAGCAATGAAATTACAGCAATTCTACATTGACGACATTATAAAAACCGCACTAACCGAGGACATAAACTACATTGACAGCACCACCGATTTGCTGATCCCCGAAAAGGACTTTTCGGAAGCTTATTTTATGGCAAAGGACAGCGGAGTTTTGGCGGGGGTTGAGGTAGCTGCGCGGGTTTTTAAGCTGCTGGACGAAAATATTGAGATAAAATTTTTGTTCAGGGACGGCGAAAGAGTGAAAAAAGGCGACATTATAGCGGAATTTAAGGGGAACACCGCCGCAATGCTTAAAGCGGAGCGTACAGCCCTTAATCTTATCCAGCACATGAGCGGGATTGCCACTTATACAAGAAAATGCGCCGATCTGATAGCGGGGACAAAGGCTTCCGTCACCGATACCCGAAAGACTTTGCCCGGACTCAGACCATTGCAGAAATATTCGGTAACGGCGGGCGGCGGAAAAAATCACCGTTATAATCTTACCGACGCCGCAATGCTCAAAGACAATCATATAGACGTTAGATCGGAAGAGCACACGTCTGAACTCCAGTCACGGAGCGTCATCTCG
>CANDLP010000241.1 GCA_947385505.1 uncultured Clostridia bacterium | reverse complement strand
TGCTCTTCCGATCTAGCGTGGAAGCGGGAACTACGGTATATTTCCAAAAGCCCGATGATTGGAAGGACTCTGTCAGCGCTTATGTTTATGATGAAAGCACCGGGACGGTAAGACAAGCGGCTCCTTGGCCCGGCGTTCCCTGCGAGCTTGGCGGGGACGGGTTGTATTCTTATACATTTGACGAATCCTGGGATAATGTTCTGATTATTTTCACCGACGGATCGAATCAGATTCCGGGAGCGATGGAGCCGGGATTGGTGGTTGAAGCGGATAAGGTTTACAGTGTAGGGTAATATATCGCTTTCCCGTTTATAATATGCCGAAAAAATTTCTGTTTAAAAAAGGGGCTGTAAAAAAGCCCCTTTTTATCTTACTCATTTTATGATATCCTTGACTTCTGAAAGTCTGTAAATTTCCTCTAACGCTATCTTATCATCCTCTATTCCGATCACCCTGTTTATTTTGTCAAATAAAGTAATTTTCCCCTCTGCCGTCACATACTCTCCGTCGTAGTAATATTCCGCTTTTACCCTGTCTCCCTTTTCAAGCTTTAACAATATTTTGTTGATTTTTTCGGCCTCGTCTTCTGACAATTCGCGCCTTTCCGTCTTCAGCATTGCTTTTTCCGTTTCCTCCAGCGCTTTTTCCAATCCGGCCACGGCGGCAAACGGGCTGAACTGTTTGGCTCTTTCGGATATCGGCATAGGCTTTCTGGGCTTGTCTCCCATTTTGTATCGATCCTTTCCCGCAGTGCATTGTATATTTACGGCTTTTATCCGCTTTTGTGCCCTCCTATTTGACCGTTTCTTTCTATTGTTGTTCCCGCCGCTTCAAGATTCATTCCTTTAAGCATGGAATTTCTTCCGTACTTTTTTTTCATTGCGGCTATGGCCTTCTGAAGTTTTTTGTTTTTTTCGTCGCTTTCGGGATCGGAATCAAATAAGCTCATTTGTCTTGTTCCGTTATCGGCAGTGATATTGCCGCAGGTGATATTTACCCGCCTTATAAGCTTATCGCTGTCTGTAATTCTGTCGTAAAGGCTTATAACCTCCGGTATTATCACCTTGTCGGAGGAGGTGGCGCTTTCAAAGGATACGGTGCCTTTTGCCGCGGCGGAATGCCGCGCGCTTGAATAGCCGATATACAGCGTTACCGAGGAAGTGACCGTATCCTTTTCCGCCAGTTCAAGACAGATAAGATCCATCATTTCGCGGATTATAAGCCGGCATTCGTCTTGTGTATAGTCGCGCATCAGCACCTGACCGCTGGAAATACATCTGGTTTTCGGCTTATAGGCCTTTATATCCGATATTTCCGTGGGTTCGCGCCCCCATGCGTGATCTATCAGAAGCTCTGCGTCTATTCCGAAAATTCGGTACAGGGTATTTTCGTTTGCCTGAGCAATATCGC
This sequence comes from uncultured Clostridia bacterium, assembly GCA_947385505.1. Lineage (GTDB taxonomy): Bacteria > Bacillota > Clostridia > Oscillospirales > Ruminococcaceae > Ruminiclostridium_E. Next base: position 3,169 of record CANDLP010000241.1, on the reverse strand, counting down.
GCATAGTGAACATACCGTGTTCGTTAAGCTTTTTTTCGGTTCCGTGTCCGATCCGCCAGAAATCGGTAAGCGGCATATGATCCCAAAGTGTGCGCTGATAGCTTTCTTCGTCGAGTATTCCTATAAAGTCCTCGGAATGCTTTGCGGTTATGTCAAGAGCAATCTTGGCCAGATACAGATTGGTTCCTATTCCGCAGGCGGCTCTTACTCCCACCTCTTTCATCACTCCGTCCATAAGAGTAACCGCCATTTCTTTTGGAGAAAGCCGATAATATCCGAGATACTCGGTGACGTCGATAAACGCTTCGTCTATCGAATATACGTATATATCTTCTTTTGAAATATATTTCAAATACACTCCGTATATTTTCGCGGCGTAGTCAATATATTTCTTCATTCGCGGAGGCGCGGTAAGATATTCTATTCCTTTTGGAATTTCAAAAACGCGGCAGCGGTTTTTTACACCCAGCGCTTTCATAGCAGGTGAAACCGCGAGGCATACGGTTTTTTCCGAGCGTTCGGGATCCGCCACCACAAGCTTGGCGGTCATAGGATCCAATCCGCGCTCTACGCACTCCACAGAGGCGTAAAAGGATTTAAGGTCTATACAAAGGCAGGTTTTCATCGCTTTGACTCCTTTCCGCGTGATCCGGCCGTCGGATGCGATACTGTCTTCTGTTTAAAAAAGTATTACACGCGGCCTATTACCTTACCCGCGCAGGAGATTATATCTCCTTCGGAAAACAAAATATCGCTGTATTCGGGGTTTACGGATATAAGTCTGTCTCCTCCGTTTTTCTTTATGTAGCCGCTTCCGTTTACCACAAATATTCCCGTTTCGCCTATGTCAACGGCGGACTGCGCCTTAACCAGCACTATTTCCCCGTCGCTGTAAGCCGGTTCCATGCTGTCTCCCTTTATGGTAAGGGCAAAATCCGCTTTACGTGATTCGGGAGTATCGGGTATATCTATTTCCTCCCACTCGTCTTCGTCGCCTAAATCAAAGCCTCTTCCCGCCGATACCTTGTAAAAGCTGTGCTTTATTTTTATAAAGGGTACGGAATCGTTTTCGGCTTCGGTACAGCGGAGGTACTCTTCGTCAATAACAAAATCCACTATTTTTACTCCGTGTTCGTCGAGTCCGCGGTATTTATTGAGCAGTTCGGACTCCTTCGTGGTTATACGCTTTGTTTTTTTATCGGAAGCGGTTATTTGAGTTTCCCTGTTTTTGGTGGGAGCAATATTGTCTTGGTAGAGAAAATTGGCGTCGCATTCAAGAGCCGAAAAAAGCTTAAACAGTACTTTTTCGTTCGGAGAACACAGGTTGCTTTCATAGTTTCCTATTGTGCCTTTGGAAACGCCTACTATTTCGGCCAATTTGGGCTGAGTAAGCTTTAGTTCTTTTCTGCGCTGTTTTATTCTGTCGCCTATGCTCATTTATAATCCCTTTCTGTTTTTATTAGACCTCCTCGGAAACTTACGAAGCGCCGTCTGATTTGCACTTTTTACCCGTTTTCCTTGAAATACATACGGTATTCCTGCGGAAAACGGACTTCGCCTTACGACAAAATTGCTGCGTCGTACGGCACTTCTCAGGTTTCCGAGGGGTTCTGTTTTATTTTAGCACAAAAAAATTGTACTGTCAAGATAATTCTCAAAAAAATTGAAATTATAAGTTGCGTAAGATAAGAAATTTTTTTGATAATTTATTGAAAATTCTTCCAGAACCCTTTGAAATAAGCTTTTTTTGTTGACTTTAATGTCGAAAAATGTTATAATAATTATAATTGTAATAATATTCTTGAATATGAAATAAATATCAAAATGTAATTTTTTAAAAACACACAAAAATATATGAAGGAAATTTACATATGAAAATAAAGCTTACAGCATTGGCGGCGGCGATCGGCTTGTTTTTGTGCGGCTGCGGCAGCGAGCGATCCGATGTTCTGATAAACGCCGACGATTACCACGGTATACTTGCTGTTGAAGAAAGCACGTCGGTGACCGCCGCCGTAATGCCCCCCGCAGTGTCGGAGACTGTAAATACAGATTCCTCCGGCGCATCTTACGGCGATACAAGCGATACTCCTGAGAACCGGGACGAAAGTTCTTTCGAGGAAGCTCCCGAAACAAGCCTGTCCGAGGAAACATCCGAGTCCGAGGAAGCGGATTCCGTATCCGTTTCGGAATCGGAGCCGGAAACCGAGCCAAATACCGAATCCGATACCGCAGCCGCCGTTACTTCGGTTACCTCATCCGTTATCGACTCTTCTGTTGTGGAGTTTGTAACTGACGAAGCTTCAACCGCAACGGTAATTACAACAACGGAGACCGTAACTGCGGAAACGGCCGAAACGACAACAACCGCCGAAGAAACGTCCGCAGACGAGCCTTCTTTCGTATTTGAAACGGACGGCAGCGGTTATAAGGCTCTTAATTACAGCGAGGTAAAGGGCGTTTGGATATCCTATCTTGAGCTTACCTCTGTTTTAACGGGAAAAACCGAGTCCCAATTTACCGATTCTATTCGTAAAGTGTTCCAAAACTGCGCTGAAATGGGGCTTAACACTGTTTTTGTCCATGTTCGTTCTCACGGAGACGCGTATTATAAATCGGATTTATATCCTTGGTCAAAATACGTTACCGGAACTGTCGGACAAGCGCCTGATTTTGATCCGCTGGAGATAATGATCAGAGAAGCTCACGCCCTGGATCTGTCGTTTCAGGCGTGGATAAACCCTTACAGATTATGCGGTGTTTCCGATATCAAAAACGTATCCGAGGATTATCCGATAGGAAGATGGTACAGAACGTCCGAGGGAGAAAGGGTAGTAGCCGAAGGCAGCTATTATTATCTTAATCCGGGATATTCAGAGTCTCACGAGCTTATAGCTGCGGGAGCAAAAGAGATAATTTCACGTTACAATGTGGACGGAATACATATCGACGATTATTTTTACCCTACAACCGACGCTTCTTTTGACAAAAAAGCATTTTCTGCTTCCGGATACGGCTCTCTTGCCGCTTTCAGAAAGGATAATTGTACAACAACCGTAAAAACGCTTTATAAGGCGGTAAAGGACGTTAATCCCACCGCCCTGTTCGGTATTGCCCCCCAAGGGAATATAAGATCGGAAGAGCGTCGTGTAGGGAAAGAGTGTGCACG